>NZ_JBFXHE010000235.1:0-6803 GCF_050177295.1 Desulfobacter sp. | reverse complement strand
GGCCCGAAAACAGCGTTAAATCCGGGTGCGGCCATGGAAAAATTAAGATTTTCCAGAACCGGTTTGTCCGCCTCCGGGTAGGTGAAAGTCATGCCCCTGCATTCAAAATGCATATTCTTCTCCAGTGGGGGTAGATGAACATTACAATAATTCGTTGGATTGTTTGCATATTTCATTGCAGGTCATGCGTCAGCCCAAGGCTGTCATTCAAGTTGGCTAATCCATACCGGGTTGGGCACGAAAAAGCAACTTTAAAGGGGCGTTTGCAGCAATTCTCAATCTGAATTATTGCTTGGAGAAGCCGTTTTGTAAAGGCGGAGCTGACCGGCGATTCCGGTCGGCATTCAGGAGCAACTCTTTAAGTGCCTTGGTAGACCTGGCCCTGAGCCATTTATGCTCAAATCTCGGGTCCATGACGATCTTGGCGATGGCGGACAGGGCCTCAAGATGAAAATTGCGCTCATCCCTTGTGCCCACCAGTACAAATGCGGCATGAACGCTTGGGGTTTGGGGCGAAAAAATGATTCCCTTTCTGCTTCTGACGATTAGCATACTAAATTGGTTTTCTCCTTCAATGATAAGGTGGGGGATGGCAAGTCCCGGTGCCAGCACCGTGGTCATTTCGTTTTCCCTTTGGCTAAGCATCTCAAACGGGGACAGAGAGCGTTCCCCTGCGCCGGATCGCTATGATCACCGAGTCAAAGGGCAGGCGAAGGTCTCTTAGGGAAATGCCGGCAGGGTCCGGGTTGCGGAGCGTCACGTCTGCCACATCCCGGCCCCGTTGAAACCCCATCAGCAGGGAAGCCGCCTCCGGTGCCCGGACAAAGTGGTCCAGCAACCCGATAATGGCGGTGGAAGGATCCACCACCAATACGTTGAGATCCTGGAATGCGCTAAAGTTACTGCAGTCATTGAGGCGGGCAACCAGGGTCTGGGTGGCAAAATGCTCAAAGGCGGTTTCGCAGATATCCAGGTTTTTCCTGTCGCTCAGCAGGGTCACAATGGCTGTTGCTGTTTGGCACTGGATTTGTTCAAGGGCTTTGCGATCAAACCCGTCCACAACCTGTACAGGTATCTTGCGGCTGTTTTCCAGGCTGGATAGGGTCGATCCCCCCCTTGGCTGGGCCAGTTTCACCTGCCACCCATGGGAAAACAAGGTATGGGCCAATGCGGTAGATTGGCTGTCGGTTCCAAAAATTACCACATTTTGTGGCGCGGTCAAGGCATTGGGCTTGGCCGGGGAGTGATCTTCTTTCATCCGCTTGATGGCCAGTTTGAACAACGGGGGGCCGACGATCTCGTTAAGGATAATAACGGATATAATAAGTGTGGAAAAAGAAGGGCCCCACTGGGGAAATTCTATTCCCACTTGTTTGGCAAGCCCAAGCCCGAGGCCGGCCTGGGTGATAAAGGCTATCCAGTAAGTCCGACTGCTTTGGACGTCAATCCCGGCCAGACACCCCCCTAAAAAAGAGCCTGTAAATACGGCAAAGACGCGAACACTAAACAGGATAAGGGCAATCGGCCAGCTATCGGCCAGGGTATCAAGGCGGATGGAGGCCCCGGTCAGGGTGAAAAAGGCAATGTAAATCCCTGGACCGGTACGGTGGAGTAAATCAAGAAATTCTTTCCTGTACCGCCTTGAATTGGCAGTCAAAAAACCGGCCACCATGCAGACCAGAAGGGGTTCAATCAGGATTTCAATATTTATTTTATGGTGGGTTTACGCCCGAAGGGATAGGGAACCAATAAAAACAAGGGTTTCCGGTCAGACACGATATCAAACGTAAATTCTCTCATCCATCATAATGTTACGGCATGTTTGCGTAGGATTAAATCTATATTTAAAATGGCTGTTCTTGATCAGGCTGTATTGACTTTCCGTGCTTTTTTAAGTATTCCGCTAAATTTGGACTTTTGGGGGTATGATATAGAATATGTCCCTGATTATTTAAGGAAAATACATAAAGGTGACAGAAACGGATTTAACAGAAAATAAGATTCTTACCGCCCTGGTGGAGGCCGGCGCCGTGAGCCGTGACCAGGCCAAGACTGCCATGCGGGTCAAAGCAAAGCTTTCTGCCGGGAACACCATCATCAGCGTGCTCAAGGAACTGAATTATGTATCAGACAGCCGGCTCAAGGAGGTACTCAGGTCCAACCGCCTCTCCCTGCGCATCGGTGACCTGCTTGTGGAACTGGGATATCTGAGTCCTGAAAAATTGAAAGCCGCCCTGGACCTTCAGGGGTCCAAGTCTGGAAAACAGTTGGGGCAGGTTCTTGTTGAGCATCACTTCATGGGGGAACAGGATTTTCTGGAGGCCCTTTCTGTCCAGCTTGGGTTTCCCTTTATTAATTTTTCGGTGGATGATCCGGATACGGCTCTGCTGAACCAGGCCCCGCTCAATTGGTGTCGAAGCAATCATTTTCTCCCGGTCAAAACCCTGGAGGGCAAAGTTATGGTTGCCTTTGCAGACCCCTATAATAAGTCCAGTATGGCCAATGCTAAAAAATTATACGGAGACAACCTGGAGGTTGCCATCTGTTCTCCGGGCGCCATCGAACGCTACCTTGATACCCTGGCCAACGGCAAGAAGGCCAAAGCCATTGATGAGAATACGGCCATGGGCATTGTGGATGCCATTATCAGCGCGGGTATTGAGCAGGGTGCCAGCGACATCCATGTTGAACCCTTAAAGGACAGGCTTCAGGTCAAGTTCAGGGTTGACGGTATCCTTGTATTTCACAGGGATCTGCCCCAGGCATCCAAAGCCATGGTTACAGCAAGGTTCAAGGTGCTGAGCAAGGCCAATATTGCAGAAAAACGGCGGCACCAGGACGGCCGCATGAGTTTCGATTACAAGGGCAATACCTATGATCTGCGGGCCTCCTTTTATGCGGCCGTGTTCGGCGAAAAGGTGGTGCTCAGGATTCTGAACCGCATTGATCAGATTCTTTCCATTGAGGGTATCGGCATGCAGCCCAAGATGCTTACCCATTATATCCGGGACGTTTTAGGGGTGCCCAGCGGGGTTCTCATCATCACAGGGCCCACGGGTTCCGGAAAGACCACGACCCTTTATTCCAGTATCAAGCACATTAAAAAACCCGAACTGAGCATTATTACCGCAGAAGATCCAGTGGAATATGTCATGGAGGGAATCACCCAATGCTCCATTGACCCGGATATCAACCTGACTTATGAGGAAACCCTGCGCCATGTCGTCCGCCAGGACCCCGACGTGATCGTCATCGGAGAAATAAGGGACAACTATTCGGCGGAAGTGGCAGTGCAGGCCGCCTTGACCGGCCATAAAGTGCTGACCTCCTTTCACACCGAAGACAGCATTTCAGGCCTGATACGCCTGATGAACATGAATATAGAGGCTTTTTTGATTTCGTCCACCGTGGTCTGCGTGCTTTCCCAGCGTCTGCTCCGGAAGGTCTGCACCAGCTGCGGCCGTCCCCACCAACCATCCCCGAGCGAGCTTAAACTGCTCAATTTTATTCCCCAGGACATTGCCAAGTATGAGTTCAAAAAGGGGGAGGGATGCCGGGTCTGCAACTATACCGGATACAAGGGCAGGGTTGCGGTTTTTGAGATGCTGGTACTCAATGAGCATGTCAGAGAGGCCATTTTAAGTCATAAATCGACATTTGAGATCAGAAAGATCAGTATGGAAACAACCAACCTTGTTACCTTGATGGAGGATGCGCTGGCCAAGGCTGCCGTCGGAACTACCACCCTGGATGAGATTTTCAGATGTGTTCCCCGGCTCATCCCCCCGCGATCCATACATGAAATCAATCGGTTGTTGGGAATTTAACCATGAATCGTAAAATTTCTATTCTGGAAACCTTACAACGGTATATTACAGCACAGGAAAATTTTCCTGTGCTGAACCCGGATGCGGCAAAACTTCAGGATGCCGTCCTTCAAGCCGACCCCGACATGGGGGTGGTGAAAAAATTGATTCAAACCGACCCCACACTGACAAGTGAGATCCTGAAAGTAGCCAATTCCGCTTATTACAAAGGGCTGGGAGAGGTACTCACCATCAAGGAGGCTGCACTCCGTTTGGGAGGGAATGAATTGGTCCATATCATTATGCAGGTGATTCACAAAAAAAATTTTTCCTCGGATATCCCGGCCATCCATGCTCGCCAGGTAAAGCTGTGGGATCATTCCCTGGCCTGTGCTTTTGCCTCCCAGTGGCTGGCCCGTCACCTGAAGATGGCGGATCTGGTGTCCAAGGCCTTTATTGCCGGCCTGCTTCATGATATGGGAAAGCTTTGCCTGCTCAGCGCCATGGAAAAAATCAAGAAGTCCAAAGATAACCAGATTCCCCTCACCGCGACCCTCATGGATAAAATTCTGGATAGCCTCCATGAACAGCAGGGATACGCGCTGTTGAGCAAGTGGAATCTGCCCGGGCTGTACTGCCGTATCGCACGGGACCACCACGTTAATGCGTATGATGAATCGGACAGCCTCTTGGTGATGGTCCGTTTGGCTGATATGGTCTGCAATAAGCTTGCGCGCAACGATCCGGAAGAGGATTTAAGCTTTGTTATGGGTTCCAGGGAGGCAGATATCCTCGGTCTCCGGGAGACATGCGTAGCTCTCCTTGAGATTGCCATGGAGGATGCCGGACTGACATCCTCCGGCAAATCAGGATCAATCCGGTAATAACCCCATGCCCTGGCAGACACAACAAACAATGAAAGATGTGAGTCTTGAGTCGTGAGTTATGAGTATTGAGATTAAAAAAAAGCTGTTTTCCTCAAGACTCATAACTCAAGACTCAAGACTTTCATATAACCCACATGGGCCGCAAGCCCACAACAAACAATGAAACTAAAGACTCCAACAATTCAGGGCTAAAATGGGCGCCGCAGGCGCTTCGCCCTCTTGTTTCTTGTATCTTGTCTATAGTTTCATATAAAAAATCTTTGAGCAGGCCGCAGACACAATGACTGACCCTATGATTGACACTTTATTGAAAAATTATACGGACCTGATCACACGGGTGGATGAACATATCCAGAGGCTTGCCCGGGTTCATAAAGACCGGCTTGCCTGCAAAAAAGGGTGTGATGAATGTTGCAGGCATTTGTCGTTCTTTCCGGTTGAGGCCTTTGCCTTGTCACGGGCCTTCAGTCGCCTGGATGCCCCATACCGGGAAAAGATCCTTGAGCAGGCGGATCAGACGGATCGCACATGCCCCCTGCTTGTGGACCATGTCTGTATGGTCTATGAGGCCCGTCCTATTATCTGCAGGACCCACGGATATCCCCTGTACATGGAAAAAGAGGGCAGGGCCATGGTGGACTTCTGCCCTAAAAATTTTAAGGGCGTAAAAAAACTGGATCGGTCTGATATGCTGGACCTTGACCGGATGAATACCCTTTTAGCCGCTGTAAACAACCATTTTATCGCCTGCTTTGAAGATCTGTTGCCCGACCGGATACCTGTGGACCAGGCCCTGGAATTATATCAGGATCTTTAGATTTGCGGCACCTCAACAAGCTTGCTCGCCGGTACCAGCCGGACCTTGCCCCTGGTTTTGGGAAGTTCTCTTTTCAGCGCATCCAGGGTAGCCTGGTGGGGGTGGCCGATACCAATGGCACTGCCATTTTCCTTGGCCTCTTTGATAAGTTTTTCGATTTGCCCTGAAATGTACTCAACATTCTGGAAGTTATCCAGGAACACATCCCTGTGGGAAAATTTGAGTTGAAACATACGGGCGCATTGCTCTGCTTTGGATTCAGCAGATGTCCTGGAATCAATAAAAAAGAGATGGTTTTGTTTCAGTACCGTGAAAATTTGATTCATTTTGTTTGAATCGGCCGTAAGCCTGGAGCCCATGTGGTTATTTACCCCTACGGTGCCGGGAATCGCATGGATATCCTTGCGAAGCTGGGTTAACAGTTCCTCCGGGGACATCTTAGAGAACAACGCCCCCGGCCCTGGGTTGACTTTGGGGTACTCGGTCGGTTCCATGGGAAGATGCAGCATCACTTCCGCCCCTTTTGCCGACAGGCTGTGAGCAAGTTGGGTTCCGGCAGGAGAAAAGGGCAGAATGGCGAAGGTGATATTCTTATCTATGTTGAGCAGGTCCATGGTCAGCTCTTTGTCATATCCGATATCATCAATGATAATAGCAATCTGAGGAACAAAATCATTTCTTTTCGGCGGCACAACCTTTTTGGGGGGTGTCGGCGTTACATCATCATACACTTCATAAACAATGGCCGAACCTTTTTTATGTACCTGTGTTTTGGTAATAGTGCTTTTATCCGGGGGATGCTGCTTTTCCTTAAGGCCCTCTGCTTTGGTTATGAGTTTGGGTTCAATGGCGGGCCGGTCCTTTTTTTGGGGAGGCAGGGAATTGTCCTCTGGTGGCGTCGGGGCGGGGGCCTGAGGCGGTGCCACAGGCCCCCTTTTTTTGTCCGTCCGGGTTTCCGGTGCCACAGGGTGACGGGCTTTTAGAAAAATATCAACCAGCATGGCCGTGGTCAGGCAGACCGCCAAAAGGATGGCAATACCTAAAACCGTTTTTTTCACCTCATGGAAATTTCCGGGTTTTTTTTTCTTATCAGGTTGCTTTGTTCCGGTCTTTCTGGTTGCCCTCGGTTTTTTCTTTGGTTTAGGACTCGGTTTTTGGGCGGCTTGTTTTAGGGCAGGAACCTTAGTCGTTTTGCTCTGGTTTTTTTTTGTACCGCCCGTGGATTTAGTTGGTGACATTTATTTTACTGAACACACCATAGCTGATGAGAATATCAAGGGCACGTTTTATCTG
>NZ_JBFXHE010000234.1:0-6903 GCF_050177295.1 Desulfobacter sp. | reverse complement strand
AAGCAGAAAAAGAGCTTCAAATAAAAGAGAGCGCCATCGCAGCATCAATCAATGCAATCGCCATTGCTGATCTCCACGGCAATCTTACCTACGTGAATCAATCCATTCTTTCATTATGGGCACACGAAAATGAAAAGGACGTCCTTGGAAAACCGATGATAAACTTCTGGCAATCCAAAGATGAGGCTCTAACGTTTATGGAAAATTTGCAAAAAACGGGAAAATGGCTTGGAGAAATGCGGGCCAGAAATAAAGACGGGAAAACATTCGTGGCCCAGGTTTCATCCGGAATGGTTTACGCTAGGGATGGCCAGCCTCTTTGCATAATGGCCTCGTTTTTAGATATTACGGAAAAGCATAAATATGAAAAACAGCTAAGCCAAACCCAGAGATTAGAGGCCATCGGAACCCTTTCCGGTGGTATTGCCCATGATTTTAACAACATTCAGGTCGTTACATACACAAATAGTGAGGACGCCCTGGAAGCATTCAGATCTGGTCCGGAGAAATTCGATCTGGTCATTACAGATATGGCAATGCCGAAAATGTCGGGAGATAAACTGGCTGTAGAATTGATCACCATACGCCCTGATATCCCAGTATTGCTTTGCACCGGTTTCAGCAAGGCTATGACAGATGAAAAAATTCACGCCATGGGAATCAAGGGGTTTTTGATGAAACCGATTGTGACGAATGATCTTGCCCAGAAAATACGGGAATTGCTGGATAAGAAATAATTCTTTTATAACTGAACCAGGAGAAAAATATCCATGCCTGAAACCAAGTATATGACAACTTTTATTTTTGCACTGATGCTGCTTATAGGAACAGCCCTGCTTTCGCCTGCCCAGTCTTTGGCAACCCAGGAATATGTGTTTACCGGCCAGACAATGGGTACTACCTATTCCATTAAGCTGGTTTCTGCCAAACCGCTGTCGGAAAGCTTATGGCAGGAAAAAATTGATCTGCGCTTAAAACAGGTCAATTCCCGTCTGTCCATGTATCAGAAAGACAGTGAACTGTCCCGGTTCAATGCTGCGCCAAAGGACCTGCCTTTCCGGGTTTCCGCGGATTTCTACCAGGTTCTTGAACAATGCAGGGACCTGTATGCCCTGACCTTTGGGGCCTGGGACGGCACGGTCAAACCCTTGGTGGACCTGTGGGGATTCGGCATAAAGGGACGGCGGGACACGCCGCCTGAACCGGAAGAGATAAAAGCACTACTTAAGAATATTGGCTTTAACAAGCTTGACATCGGGGACCATTTCCTGACCAAGACAATGCCCGGCATAACACTGGATTTAGGCTCCATTGCCAAAGGGTATGGCGTGGATGAGATTGCCCGCCTGATCAGGGAAGGCGGGGTTGAGAACTATCTTGTGGAAATCGGCGGAGAACTGGCCGGTGCCGGGGAGAACAAGCATCGCAAAGCATGGATCGTGGGCATCGCAAACCCCGAAAAAGGCATTTTGAATTCAGGGCTGTACAAAGAAGTGCGCCTGGATAACAAGGCCATTGCCACCAGCGGCAATTACAGAAACTATTTTGAAAAAAACGGGCACATCTACTCCCACATTATCAGCCCTAAAACCGGGTATCCGGTTGAAAACGCGGTGGTATCGGCATCGGTTATTTCAGATACCTGCACCCGGGCTGATGGGCTTGCCACAGCACTTATGGTCATGGATACCGACAAGGCCATTGCCCTTATCAACACCCTTGACAACACCGAATGCCTGATCATCCGCCAGGACGGGAAGAAAAAAACAGCGCTGCGGTCATCCGGCTTCAAGTCCTATGAAATCGGTTTCTAATCCTTTCACCGTCCCCGATGCTGTCGAATAATTGCCTTGCCTGCAATAATATGCTTGACATTCTTCCTTTTTCCAGTATGATGCGAGAAATGCATGTTTTGTGTGTGCATATGTTCCTTCCTTAAGGTGTATATCTCAAATTTTATGTGATTGCTCCCAAAGTTAGAAGCAAATTTTCATTTTTTTTATTTAGGAGACTGCCGACATGGCAAAAGGTACTGTAAAGTGGTTTAGCGAAAGTAAAGGTTTTGGTTTTATCGAAGTAGAAGATGGTGGGAAAGACGTCTTTGTGCATCACTCAGGCATTAACGCACAAGGATTTAAAACCCTGAATGAAGGCGATCATGTCACATTCGACATTGAGCAGGGCCCCAAAGGGCCTTCTGCTGCAAATGTTGTAGTTCAGTCGTAGTTCAATAGCAGACCACTTTTATTTATAACTGCCATGGTCAAACCCGGTTTGTGTGACCGGGTCTGTGTTCGGCAGACATGAGAGGGCTTTGGACTATTCCATAGGCTTTCATTTGAACAGTCACTAAAGCCCCTGAGGATTCTGTTCTCAGGGGCTTTTTTGCATTTGGCCGTCATGGTCAACCCAGCCGAGTTTAACATCCTTAGCAATCTTGCAATTCCCCCCATCCTTGACGGGAAAGATATCCTTGGCCTGGCCCAAACCGGTACCGGAAAAACCGTTGCCTTTGTGCTGCCCATTCTCCAGCACTTGCTCAAAAAACCCAGTACCCACCTGCGGCGTCTCCGTCAGCATTAATCATGGCTCCCACCCGGGAACTGGCAGAGCAGATTCATGAAAGTATTAAGATGAATCAAAAGGCCCTGACCCTTAAGGGGGTTGAAGGTATGACTTAATGAAATTAAAGAATGGTGCGGAATTTAAATCCGGCATTTTCCCTGGTACGAATCCCTGGTTTCCAGGGTATGCTGGATCATGTTGAATGTCTCTCTGTACCGGGTTGACCACAACGGAGCCACGAGTTCATCAGGATGGGGGTCCCCTGTGAGCCGCTGGATAATCAGGGAGTTGGGCAACTGCTCCAGAAAATCGCAGACCAGATCCACATAGGCCTGCTGTTCTAAAGGCGTATACCGGCCCTGGCCATACATCTTATCCAAAGCAGTACCCCGGATCACATAAAGCAGGTGAATTTTTACGCCGTTTACCCCCAAGTCTCCCAGAATCCGGGCGTTTTCAAGCATCATGGCCCTGGTTTCTCCGGGCAGGCCCAGAATAATATGGGCGCAGACATTGAGCTTTTTTTTAGGTGCAGCCAGGGCCACGGCCGCTTCAAAGGCCTTAAAGTCATGTCCCCGGTTGATCAGGGCAAGGGTGGCGTCATGGGCGGACTGAAGCCCGTACTCCAGCCAGATGAGATAATCCTTTGTGTAGGCGTCAAGCAGATCAATTTTTGCTTTATCCACACAGTCGGGCCGGGTGCCCACGGCCATGCCCACCACACCCTCACAGGACAGGGCTTCGTCATATAAGGCTTTAAGATGATCCACCGGGGCATAGGTATTGGTAAAAGACTGGAAATAGGCAAGAAATTTTCCGGCCTTGTATTTTTTTATCGCCCCGATCTTGCCGGCCTCAATCTGCTGGGAAATGGAAAGCCCCCTGGCAAACGCCCCGGTACCCGATCCTTTTGCATTGCAGTAAATACACCCGGACCTGGACAGAGTGCCGTCCCGGTTGGGACAGGTCAACCCGGCATCCACGGAAATTTTCTGCACCCGCTCACCAAACAGGCTGCGAAGATACGCATTATAATCCGAATATCGTTTTATTCGGTCAGCATCTGCCAAATTATTCCTCCATTCCATCCTTTTGCTTTCATGGGGTCACCCCTGAAGGCCAGTTTCTTAACATACAGATTACAGATGAATTTGCCAAGGTGAAGATTAACAGCGAAAGCTTGACCAAAAGCGGGCAGGCATTATATTTAATCCCTGTAAAAAAGTTTGGTATCTGTCTGGAAATAAGGATTTTATGAACATTTTTAGAAACACATATGATGTCATTGTGGTGGGTGCAGGACACGCCGGGTGCGAATCGGCCCTGGCCGCGGCCCGCATGGGCTGCGATACCCTGCTGCTCACCATTGACATGGATAAAATTGCAGCCATGCCCTGCAGTCCCTCCATCGGCGGTACGGCCAAGGGACAGCTGGTCAAGGAAATTGATGCCCTTGGCGGCTGGATGGCAAAGGTATCAGATTCTTCGGCTATCCAGTACCGTACCCTGAATACCCGTAAAGGACCGGCGGTCCAGTCCACCCGGACCCAAAATGACAAGAACATGTATTCACGGCACATGAAGCATGTCCTGGAAAAGGCGGAAAACCTGGATCTTAAGCAGGCCATGGTGGAATCTTTGATCATTGAACACAATGAAATCAAAGGCATTGCCGACAATACCGGATTTGAGTATTTTGCGCCCTGCGTGGTCATTACCACAGGCACATTTCTGCGGGGCACCGTCCATATCGGGTCCTCCAGAATCCAGGCCGGACGTGCCGGAGAATTTGCTTCCACCGGACTGGCCCTGAGCCTTGAATCCATGGAACTTGAGATGGGCAGGATGAAAACCGGCACCCCGCCGCGCCTCCATGCCGATTCCATTGATTTTTCAAAATTCAATGTCCACGGATCTGACGAGGTGATCAACCCCTTTTCCTATTCCACCACCAAGGTGACAACCCCCATGCTGCCAAGCTTCATGGGCCAGACCAACCCGGACACCCATGCCGTGATCCGCAACAATTTGAAGTATTCGGCCCTGTACGGCGGGTATATCAAGGGCCGGTCCGCCAGGTACTGCCCCTCCTTTGAAGACAAGGTGGTAAAATTTCCTGACCGGGATTCCCACCATGTGATCCTGGAATATGAAGGCATAGATTCCAAAGAAATTTATGCGTCAGGCCTGGGCAACAGCCTTCCCCTTGACATCCAGTACCAGGTGGTACGCTCGGTAAAAGGCCTGGAGCAGGCCCAGATCATGCGCCCCGCCTATGCCATTGAATACGATTATGTGTCACCGCTTGAGCTGACACCGGCCCTTGAAACCAAAAAGGTCAAAGGGCTGTTCCTGGCCGGGCAGATCAACGGCACGTCAGGTTATGAAGAGGCCGGGGCCCAGGGGCTGTGGGCCGGTGCCAATGCCGCGGCAAAAATACTTGGCCGCCCGCCTTTTATTCTGGACCGGTCCCAGGCTTATATGGGGGTCATGGTGGATGACCTTGTCACCCGGGGCACCCAAGAACCCTACCGCATGTTCACGTCAAGGGCTGAATACCGGCTGCTGCTCAGGGAAGATAATGCAGATCTGCGTCTGGCCCGGATCGGTTATGAGTACGGTTTGACAGACAAGATGCGCCTGGATGAGGTTTCCCGGATCAAGGCAGCCACAGAAAAAGAACTTGAACGGCTCAGCCGGACCGTGATCAAACCCGGTGATGAAACCAATGCCTTTCTTGCCGGACACAACTCCAATCCCATTGACACAGGTGTCCCTTTAACCCAGTTGCTCAAACGTGCGGAGCTGAGTTACGACCTTTTAAAGCAGATTGCCCCGGCTCCCGAACCTGTCCAGGACCGCGCAGCCCGGCAGGTGGAAATTGAAATTAAATATGAAGGATATATCCGGCGCCAGTATAATGAAATTAAAAAATTTGAAGACCTGGAACGAATAAAAATTCCCCCTGAATTTTCCTTTGATGCGGCCCATGGCCTGTCCAATGAGATCAGGGAAAAGCTCAACCGGATCAATCCTGCATCCCTGGGCCAGGCATCCCGCATTGACGGCATGACCCCTGCGGCCATTTCCGTTCTCATGGTTGCCATTACCGCATTCAGGCAAAACCGGCCCCTTTGATGCAAACTAAGGGCTGTCTTCCCCTTGACTTCAACGAGCTGCGCCTTATTTTTATTACACATTTGTACGAAAGAAACAACCATACAGCTAAACGTAAAGGAATCAGATATAACATGGCGCAAGATTATTACAAAACGCTTGGAATAGATAAAACTGCAACAGCTTCCGACATTAAAAAGGCCTACAGAAAACTGGCCCTCAAATACCACCCGGATAAAACCAAAGGGGACAAGGCCCTGGAAGATAAGTTTAAAACCATTTCCGAAGCCTACGCGGTTCTCAGTGACCCTGAAAAAAGAAAACAGTATGACACTTACGGGTCTGCCGATTTCCAGCAAAAATTCTCCCAGGAGGATATTTTCAGAAATTTTGATCTGGGCGATATTCTTAAGGAGTTTGGTTTCGGAGGCGGCGGGGTCAACCGGTCCGGCGGCTTTTCCGCTTCATTTGGACAGGGGGGGGCAAAGACCTCGTTTTCCGGCATGGGGGGCAATCCATTTTTCCAGAACGCGAGGGCTGGGGGGGGCGGTCGCAAAGCCCCGGCCCGGGGCAACGACCTGGAATATGAAATCCCTTTAACCCTGGACGAACTGACTAATGGTGTCGGCAAGACCATCACCATTTCCCAAAACGGCCAGACCAAGGCCATTGAGGTGAAAATTCCCAAAGGCCTGACCCAGGGCAAAAAAATACGGCTGGCCGGCAAAGGGGAACCTGGTACCGGCGGCGGTCCTGCCGGCAACCTGTACATCAAATCCAGCCCGTCCCTGCCCCAGGGCATTACCCTGGAAGGCAATGACATCCTGATGACAAAAGACATCAGGCTCACCCAGGCCCTTTTAGGGGGCAAGGTTGAAGTGAACACCCCTTCAGGAAAAACCATAAATCTGACATTGCCGCCGGGAACCGGACACAAGGCAAAAATGCGTCTGCCGGGCATGGGAATCCCCCATATGAAAGGAAATGGTTGCGGAGATCTCTATGTTGTGGTTAATATAGTCATGCCAAAGGTTTTGGATCCAAAACAGCAAAAACTAATCAAGGAACTAAAGGAAACAGGGTTATAATTTAAAATTATAGTGTTCCAGAAAAATAAATTGGACTCTCTTGGAAGATGATTTATTATGTATTTTCAGGCAATAACTCGATGTTCGAGTTTTTTTTAGTTGACTTTTCAAGAGTACTATTTGCCAAGGCTTT
>NZ_JBFXHE010000233.1:0-6921 GCF_050177295.1 Desulfobacter sp. | reverse complement strand
CACAGTGAGCATTTTTTCAAGCTTTTTCACTGCTGCCTGGATCGCAAATAAAATGATGCGGTCCCCTGGCTGTACCCGGCTGTCGCCCATGGGGATAATGATTTCGTCCTGGCGGATGATACAGACCAGCAAGGTTCCTTTGGGAAAGGAGATCTCCTTGATGGGGCCCTTGGTGATGGCCGAGGATGCCAGCGCAACCGCTTCGATAAATTCTCCTTGTTCCCCGAAAATGGAGATGTCGGAAATCACATTTCCCTGGCGTATATCCTGCAGGATTGAGGAGACCGCCGATACCCTGGGACTGACCACTTTTTCAATGCCGATGGTGGACAATAACGGATAGTAGCTTGCTTTACTGATGCGGGTGATGGTGTTGTCTACACCCATGTTTTTTGCCAAAAGGGACACAAGGATATTGGTTTCATCGTCATTGGTTACCGAGACCACCGCATCCATCTGGCTGATATTTTCTTCCATGAACAGTTTCTGATCTCCGCCGTCACCGTGGAGCACCACGGTTTTCCCCATTTGCATGGAAAGGTCGTTACAGCGGTCCATACTGGATTCAATGATTTTAACTTGAATATTGTCTTTCTCAAGAGACTGGCCAAGTTTGGTTCCGATGCGGCCGCCGCCCACGATAAGCACCCTTTTAACCGGCCTGACCGTTACCCCTAAAAGGTTCAGGGTTTTTTCAAGTTTTTTGGTGTCACTTACAAAATAGATCAGATCCCCTGCCATGGGTTTGTCTTTGCCCCTGGGCACAATGACTTTATTGCCCCGGATAATGGCGGCAATCAAAGGCCGGTCCTGGCCAAAAACATGATGAAAATCAGCCAGCTCCATTCCGGCGATGGGAGAGGCTTCGGAAAGCCGCATCCCCACATATTTGACACGGCCGTTAACAAATTCCCCCTTGTCCACGGCACCTGGAATGGTCATCAGTTTTCTAATGGTTTTGACAACCTCGGCTTCGGGGTTGATGATGGTGTCAATGTGCGGGGCTTCATTTTTAAGACTGGCATGAAAAGGAACAAATCCTTCATTGCGCAGACGGACCAGTTTTCTGGTCATGGGCGAGATCTGGTTGGCAATCAGGCAGGATACAATATTGATTTCATCACTGTCTGTGACGGCCAGAAGAATGTCCGCCCCTAAAATTCCCGCCTCCCGCAGGGTATCAGGGTTACTGCCCGATCCTGTTACAACCTTGACATCCAGGTCTTCGGCAATTTTTCTGGTGGCATGGGCGTCCACATCAACCACCACCACATTCTTGCTTTCAAGGGTCAATCGGCCGGCAATGTTGTAACCCACGCCCCCGGCACCGATGATTACTATTTTCAAATGAAAACTCCTGGTTTAATGTCAAGAATATGGGTTGGCGTACCATTGGGCCATTTTTTACTATACTGGGCAAGGGCCTGTCAACTCAGGCCGGACCCAGGTAAAGAAAAAGCCCTGGTCAATTGGGAACAATGGACCAGGGCTTTGAAGTGATTTTTAAGACAGTTAAGACTATTTTTTACATCGTTGTGATGGGCATCCCCATGAGTTTCCACAGGAATACGCACAATCCAATAGCCACCATCAACATGATGGAGGCCGGAATGCCGTACATGAAAAATTCACCCGGGGTAAACTGCTTGGAGTCATAGGCAATGGCGTTGGGAGCTGCGCCCACCAGTAAAAGGAAGGGCATGCCCGCGGTGGCAAGGGACGCAAACAGGATTACTTCAGGTGCCACATGCAGGTAAGGGGCAATAACCAGTGCCACGGGCAGGGATATGGCAATGGCCGCCACGTTCATGATGAAGTTGGTCATGATCATGACAAAAAATGCAATGCTTAAAATGAACACAAAGTAATTGGCTTTCTGGAACATGGTCAGCCAGTTGATGGCAAGCCATTCCGCTGCCCCTGTTTCCCACAGGCAGAAGCCGATACTCATGGCGCCGCCGAACAGCAGGATAATATTCCAGGGAATTATCTCAAGATCTTTGATGTCAAGAATATTGAAAATAAAGAATAAAACCGTTGCCACAAGCATGATCGCATTTTTATCCAGTTTGGATATGGCAGGAATAAACTGTTTTGCGGACATGATGCCGATGGCGATAAAAATGATGGTTGCTGCCAGGATCTCCTTTGTTGTGATGGCTCCCATGGCTTTTCCCAGCATTTTGGCCTTTTCTCTAAGACCGGGAATTGTTTTTTTCTCGGGCTTGCACACAATCATAAAATAGCCCCAGATGAGAAGAGCCATACCCCAGCCCACAGGAGCCATATAATAGGTCAGCTCGAAAAAGGAGATTTCCTTTCCCACGATGTCCTTGAAAAATCCAATGGCCACGGCGCCGCGAGCAGCACCTAGAAGCGTGATAATGGAGCCGGCGCCTGCCACAAATGCCATGCCGATGAACAGCCCCTTGCCGAATTTGGTGGGGCCGGGTTCATCTGTATACATCCCGTAAATTGTCATGAGAAGCGGAAACATGGTGGCTGCTACAGCAGTATGGGCCATAATATGGGTCAATACTACAGTGACTAGAAAACAGCCCAGATATATCATGCTGGTTTTTTCCCCTACAATGACAAGCATCTTGTACGCCAGACGTTTTGTCAGACCCGTTTTTGTGAACACCATGCCGATGACCAGGGATCCGAAAATAAACAAAACAGACGGGTCCATGAAATCCTTAAGGGCTTCCTTGGCTGTACGGACCGCAAAGAGGACCTGAAGTGCACCTATCGCCAAGCTGGTCACACCAATGGGAACAACCTCAAATACCCACCAGGTGCCGGCCAGAAGAAAGATGGCAAGTGCCCCTTTGCCCTGGGCGCTTAATAGAAAATGTTTTCCGGCAGGGTCCACAGCATCGGGCCATGCCGGAGAAAAATTGACAATGGCGAACAGGGTCAGGCCGATTAGAATGAACAGGATTCTTTTCCAGTCCAGTTGTGTTTTTGGTGTATCTGCAATTTCAGTTGTCATTTTGGTCTCTCTCTCCTTTGGGTTAATGAATCATTGTTCCATTTAGATTTTGTGTTTTATTGGTATTCTTATTGTTTTTCAACTCTTTGTTTTATCAACTTATTGTTTTATGAAATTTTGTTTTATCAAATCTTGCGTTTAAACGGGGCGGTCAAATTTAAATTGCGAACAATACCGCCCTTGTAGAAGTTCGGGCCTATTTTCGTTTTAACGGATTTTACCCCGGGCACCACCCAGGCAAGATCCATGATCTCCTTTTGTGTCCTGGCAAGATTCATCACTTTTTTGTCCAAAGTGACAAGCACATGGCCCGAATCCGATTCAATGATCAGGTGATGTCCAAGGCCGGACAAGGCTGCATCAACCCTGGAACTGATATTAAAATCAACGGCATGCATATTTTTATTGGCATTTTCCATTGAACTTTCAATGTCCGACCGTATTTTCCCAAGAGTCTTGTTAACCGCTTCCCTGGTCATGTCGGGTGTTGTATTATCAATTTCTTTCCATTCCAAAACCATATCATGCAGTGCGGGATCCCACAGGGAGTCTAAATTTAACTGGGCAGCAAAGCGCTGTTCCCTGAGGTCGGACCGGGTGATGGCAGCGGCGGCGGCCTGGCTGGATAACTGGTCTAGGTCCATGGCCCTTTGGTTGCGGACCTGCATGGGTGTTGCTGACATGATTCTGTAAATGCCGGAAACAGATGCGGGGATCAGGTGGGATAAAACGCCTGAAAATAGGCAGGGGCCGCTTAAAATATTTTCGGAGATCTGTACTTTCAGTGCGGCCAGACATTTTTTTCTGTCGTGGGTAAAGTTGTCAAAGGGGATGTGTCTGCCCTGGATGGACTTGAAAATAAGGTCTGTTTTCAGATCATACGCCTGGCCGGTTTGTTTTACCAGTACCGGATCTTCATACACCGTGCATTGATATAGGGCAGATAATGCGTCAATGAATCGGTAGGGGGAGGCATATAAACCGCATGTAATGGCAATCAGGGGCATGGTCTCTTATCTGCTCAGCCAGGTTTCAGGTTATCAGCTAAAATCGGAAACATAAAGAGCAAGGAGCATGCCATAGTTTAATTGGCTTGTAGAACAGATGGTTAGATTTTCATGAAAAAATCAAAAACCCGAAATGAAACAATATTAAACTAAATAAATAATACATTTTGAAACATTTTTAAAACATTATACTAAAGTGCTTTCAACCATGCGGATGAACAGAATGTCTCCCGGGTTCAGGGTCTGGGTCTGCCACCGTTCAAAAGCGTGGGTCCAGGCACCGGATACCCCGTCAAATACATTAAGCTTTTTCCATTTGAGAAATTCATAATATTCATCTTCAATGGCACCACAGATCAGTGTGTTGATCTCCTGGGCCAGAAGGGTATGGCACAGTTCATCCGAGGAGGACCTGGGCAGCACAATAATTTTTTTGTCCTGGATACAGAAATTTTCAGCTGTTGTCAGAATGATGACTTCAGTGGTCAGGTCAAACCTGGGTACAATTTCTTCACCAAGTATAGGGATGGCTATTTTATGCAGTGTCATTTTTATTCTATTTGGTGCTCCTTGATTTTCCGCCACAAGGTGCTGCGGCTCATGCCAAGGATTTGCGCGGCTTTATTTTTTTTGCCCCGGGCAGTTTTCAACGCATTCATAATCATCTGCCGCTGCACCGAGGACCAGGTTTGTCCGGTTTCATCTGTCTGCCGGGCTTCCGGCATCTGCAGGTGTTCCGATGGGGGTTGGGTGACACCTTCTGCTGCCGGCATCTTTAACGTCTGCTGCACAGGTTCATAATCCAGAATATAGGCCGGCAGGTTATCTGCTTCGATTCTGGTTCCCTGGGCCACATTTACTGCATACTCCATGATATTTTTCAGTTCCCGGATATTTCCCTCATAGGTGTAATTCAATAAAACAGACAGGGCGGGTTCGGAAAACCCATTGATTTTTTTACCCTGCTTTTTTGTGTAGTTGTTCAGGAAATGGTCAAGCAGAAGGCGGATGTCTGCACCCCGTTCCCGTAAAGGAGGCAGATGCACCCTGGCCACATTCAGACGGAACAGCAGATCTTTTCTGAATTTACCAATGGATACCATAGATTCAAGGTCCCGGTGGGTGGCGGCAATAATTCTTACATTGGCGTTGAATCCCTTGGTGGCGCCTAACGGGTAAATGATCCTGTCATCCAGAAATGTGAGCAGTTTAACCTGCAGGGGCAGGGGAAGGTCTCCGATTTCCGTCAGGAAAATCGTGCCGTTGTGTGCCAGCTTGAAGCGGCCGGGTTTGTTTTCCACAGCACCGGTGAACGCCCCTTTCATATGACCGAAAATTTCGGATTCCAAAAGGGTCTCGGGCAAAGCCCCGCAGTTGATCTTAATAAATGGACCGCCTGCGCGCTGGGATGTCTGGTGTACGGCTTCTGCCACCAGGTCCTTGCCTGTGCCTGTTTCCCCGGTGATCAGGATGGAGGCGTCGCTTTGGGCAAGCATGGGAAGGGTTTGAAATATCATTTCCATTTTCCGGCTTCGGCCGATGATATTGGCAAAACTGTAGGCTACGTTTTTTTCCGGGTCATTGGTGGTGCTGCTTCTCAAGTCCTCAATGGTTTCAATATAACCTGTGAGATGACCCTGGGTATCCATGATTTGTGCGGTGGTGATGCGTACAGGCAGCTTCTGGCGGTCTGTATTGATAATATCGCTGGTGCAGGATATGGACCGGTCTTTGCGGTGGGTGGCAAGGACCGGACAGTTAAGAATGCATGCAGAACTGCGCAGGACATTTTTGCAGGGAATGCCCCGGGCCATATCCAGGGAAAATCCTGTCAGGGCCTGGAAGAAGCGGTTAAGATGAACCACCCGCAAATCCTTGTCCATCACTAGTATCCCCAAGGGAATTTCATCCAGGATATGGGCAAAATCCAGAGGAGATCGCATTAACTGATGAATTTCAGGAAATAGTTGCATCCTTAGAACGGGTTTCCTTTATTTTAAAGCAGTTTCAAGTGCCAGTTCCAGGCGCCTGGACGTGGCTTCATCCGGATGCCTTTGGGTATATTTTCAAACAGGTTAACGAGCATGACAAAGCCCGCCTGTTTTAATTCATCGGTTTTGGATGACAGGTCCAGGGGCCAGTTGGGGAAGGTGTGGTAGGTTGCATTGTACTTGCTGGTCCAGGCGGCTTCTCCCATGGGGCTGGTAAATCCTTTGCCAAGATCCAGGTCCGGGGCCGCAATCCTTGATATGGCCACGGGCCAGTTGGCCCGGCAGACCGCGCCTAAAGGCAGACAGCAGCGTCCCGGCAGGGACAAAAGGGTCTGGCTCTCCAGTTCCGGGCTTACAATGGCCCCTGAAAAACCTTTGCCCTTGAGCATTTCCACGGCAAGGCAATTGGTGATATTGCAAAAAGGACCTGCCCAAATGTTGAGTCTTTGGGGATTATCAAACAGGGTGATCTGCCAGGGGGAATTGAGCACAAAGTTTTTTGCCCCTTTTTTTAATGCGGTTCTTACATAGTTTTGACATATTTTTTCCTCTTCGGGGAAAAGCACGGGATCCAACCACAACCAGGACCGGGCCGGGGCTTTGATGCCATAGCTGTTTGCAGAAATCCAGAAGCCCGTATCATTGTGTGTTTTTACCGCAGGTGGTTGTTTCCTGAAAACATCCATTTCATATATATCAGGTTGTTTTTTGCCTCTATGACCACTTGCCTGGTCTGATGATTTTACTCTGCCGCCGGCATTTTTGTGGATAGAGGGCAGATTTGAAGGCCTGATCGTTACCCTGGAAATTCTATCCAGTTCGGCGCCAAGGCGGGATAATTTTTCTTCCAGTTCACGTCCCCTGCGGTCAATAAGGAAAACAGAGGTTCCTTTATTGATACGCCTGCCTTTTGGGGAAGATAAAAAGT
>NZ_JBFXHE010000232.1:0-6959 GCF_050177295.1 Desulfobacter sp. | reverse complement strand
CTGATGTAATCGTGCCGAAGTCCGCTTCCAAGCCGCAGGTTCTGATGAGCAACAGGTTGGTATGAAAAAGACGGGGCTCTCCTTCCTTCAGTCCCTGTTCTGTTGTTGCCTTTCTTCGGTCCATATATCGCTGCAGTTGCTCAAAGGCTTCGGCCATGGGGTTGGCGCAGGTGGGGCCGCCTTTCTTGCACTCAACAACAGCCAATGGAATGCCGTTTACGAACAGAACCATGTCCGGGATGATGAATTGTTTGACACAGCCCGGGGTGTCTATTCTGAATTGATTGATGGCATGGAATTGATTGTTTTCTGCATTCTGGAAGTCGATCAGTTTGACCACCGGGTCCTGCTCTCCAGTGGCTTCATTGACATCCACCTGGGCTTTAAAAATCAGTTTCTGGATGGCTTCATTGGCTTCTAAAAGAGTTTTGTTGGGCTGTCGAAGGATTTGGTCGTGGAGGTCTGTGAATTGCCTGGACGTCAGCCAGGATTTGTCGTCTGATGTCCGGTTGATGTCGTTTACGGCTTGGGTGAATACTTCCGGCAAAATCCATTGTCTGAAGCTGTTTCGAAGGCTTTTTTCTGGATCGTGGGGGATATCCGAGCCCTGATCCACAATTGTCCAGCCCAGCTCTTTAAGCTGGCTTAGAAAGGGTTGTTCGACTTCGGTGTATTCAGACATGGTAGTTCCTTATTCGTCCACCGTTACCCTTACTTTACCAGTCATAAGGTCGTGAATTAATCCTGATTTTTGATTTTGTAATTTTTTATATATTGATACCTCAGATTCAAGCTTTTGATATACTATATAAATTGCTGTTGATATCCTTTCAACCTCTCTATCGTTTTGGGGGAAAGGGATTTCTAAATCTGAACACATCTCTAAAGTTAAATTGACTTGTCCTGAAGTTTGTTTTGAACGAACATAAAACCATCTTTGTGAGAAGTCTGAAAGGAGATAGTATAATAAAAAGTTTCGATGTTTTTTTGAAAAAGTTCTAAATATTGCAACAGCTTGATTTGTGTTGAATTCTTTGAAATCTTCTGGAACAAAACTAACTTTTCCCAAAGGGGGACCTACAATGTTCATAAGTATATCTCCAGGAAATATTTTTGATCTCATCAGCTCTCTGTCGTGTACTTTTTTATCAACGAACAACAATGATTTTTCCGTTTTAAACGATCCATCAAAGGTTAAATTTTCAACTCGGACAAATGGTACGGAATTTTCCGAATCGTAATGATCAACAAACTTAGAGGGAGTTGCTCCTTTCGTAACCGGATGGCAAAGGCTTCTTATTCTATTTACTTTCCATTCTCTTGGAATCCAACCAATCGAAGTTTCCTTGTATAGCTCCGGAATCTGCTCCCTTGTCGGCCGAAGTTTACCGTTAGGCGTCACTCCCCGGGTGAACAGATCATGCATCAGCCCTTGTTTGATTTGTTGGTATTTTTGGATTAGGACTTCGGTTTTATGTATTGCGGTGTCAATGGTTTTTAAAATGGAAGCTATTTTATTCTGGTATTTAGGAGAGGGAATTCTAAATGTAATCGTTTCAATATCTGAGTTTTTTAAATTATTAATTGCACTTCCGGATAAGGAGATGTCAATTTGTTTTTGGTATGTATGACTTTGAAATAAAAAAGGAATAAAGTCTGCGACCGCATTCGCCTGTGGTTTAAATATTGAGCAAAAAGCACCCACTGACAGTGCCGTTTTATACTCATCATTATATTGTGCGGATTTGCCAACCAATGCTTTGCTGCCATTTGACATGCACACAGCAATGTCACCCGTTTGCATCAGTTGATCTTTTTTAACTTTTTTGAGGGGTATACTGAGAGTGTTTTCAAATTTTAATTGGTTTCCGACTATATTATTGGCTCTTAATAAAGTAACAGAGTTATCTCCACTATGTTCAAGTAGATCCGTGGGGTCAAATGACACGCCTCTTACACCCTTTACCAATTGCCCAAAATGAGTTTCAGTCCAATCCATATTTGTATAGCTTCTTTTGTAGAATTTTGACAATATTCAATATCCCAGTTCAACCAGGAATTGTTTCAATTGATTGGATGCTGTATCCCTATCCATTTCAATTTGTTTGGCTGTGGCCGTATATTTATTCCATAGATTCTCAATTGATCTAATGCAAGCACGAAGGTCCGCCCTCAAGTAAGACTCGTAGGTTTCCATAAGTACGGACCGAAGCCGTTCAAGAATAACGGCCCGAGCTTCATTAATCGTGATCTTTTCCCTGGCGCTTTCAACAAGCTCATTCCGCTTGTTTTCCGTGGTCTTGATTTTTGCTTTCATCTCCTTGAGTTCATCTTCAAGGGTTTTGTGTTTGGATAATTCCCTTGAGATACGGTCAGTTCTGGATTTGGCAAGCTCTCCAGCGGTAATGACTTGTTTTAATGACTCTTCATATTCGGAATGATGCCCTACCTGCTTTGCCAGCTCAAGAATCCGGTTGCCGTTGGAAAATAGAGCCAGTTTCTGGGCCAGTCCTTCTGTACAATAAAAGGCTTTTTTCTCCCCTTTGGGTAGGAGATCCGCTGTTTGTATTTCAGAGAAGATATTTCCGGCCAGGTCCTTCAGGTTTTTTAAATGACCCTTCCACTCTGCGTTAAGCGCCTTGAGCGTATCCTTTTTTGATTTCACCTCATCTGCCGGCAGTACACCAGTGTCCTCAGTGTCTTCAAAATCTTCTTCCCCGGCCGCACTGAACAACGCAAGAAGTTCATCCCTGCGGGCCTTTGCCTGCTCCATCTCTTCCAATACTTCCGGGAACTGGCTTTCAAGAATGTCATCATCCGGTATCAGCCCAGGCCCCCATCCGCTGGCTGCAATGGACTTAAAGTCTGCTTTCAGAGTGTTGACGTAGTTGGCAAAGGCACCTCGCACTTGGAAAGAGGTTAGCAGATCCTGATCTTTGAAAGTGTCAGCGATGCTTTCCAGAAGCGTCCTTCGCATAAGATAAACATTGCCGGCATTCTCATGCTGGTTTTCCGGATCTTTGGCCAGGGCTTGAACAATGGGCAGATTCTTTTCCCACCAATCAGAAAGAGTATCCATGAAGGTTTTATGCCGCAGTACAACACCAGGGTGATTGGTTACAAACTCTGGAATATTGCGTTTGTCTGCGATGGCCGGGGCAAGATCCATGTAAATTTCATCTTTTGGGATAAAACAGTCCTGCATCAGTCCCGAATAATTGGACCAGAAATGATCCAAGGCATTGATCTCTGAAATGGGAATACCGCCATGGAGATGAGCCCGGACATCCTGGGGTTCGGGAGGCGGCGCATTGTCCACATATCTGCGGATATTGCAATTAAACTCCTCTGCTTCGATTTCTTCAACAGGAACATTCCTGGCATATCCCGGGGTGTCTACTTTTGCATGGTAGGTGTACACGATTTTGTCCATATCCTCGGGTCTAAGGAAGTTCCTTGCTTTGCCTTCCCGATACTCCCTGTCGCCATTGATAAACAAGACATGCACCCTGTCTTTTGCACCCTCTTTGTTGAGCACCAGGATACAGGCGGGGATACCGGTGCCATAAAACAAGTTGCTTGGCAGGCCGATAACTGCTTCAAGATATCCGTTTTTAATGAAGTATTGCCGGGCCTCACGTTCTTCCCCGCCACGGAATAGGACCCCGTGGGGCATGACAGTAGCAAGTCGTCCATCATGTTTGATGACTGACAGCATATGCTGAACAAACATCAGATCTGCTTTCTTACCCTTTTCAGGCATCATAACCGGGAACCGGCCTGGAAATTGTAACTCCTTCTTTTTGTAATTCTGGCTGAATGGGGGATTGGCAAGAACCCTGTCGAAGCGAGTCAACTCGTTTGTTTCATCCCGGTGCAGGGGCTCCTTAATGGTATCTCCATGGCGGATATCGGCATGGGAAATTCCGTGCAGCAGCATGTTCATTTTACAAATCGACCAAGTGGTGCCAATGGATTCCTGACCGTTCAGGGACAGTTCTCCCGGATCTCCGCCACACTCCCTCAAATAGTCGCGGGCTTGAATCAG
Source organism: Desulfobacter sp. (assembly GCF_050177295.1). Taxonomy (NCBI): domain Bacteria; kingdom Pseudomonadati; phylum Thermodesulfobacteriota; class Desulfobacteria; order Desulfobacterales; family Desulfobacteraceae; genus Desulfobacter; species Desulfobacter sp. The sequence continues at coordinate 2,911 of NZ_JBFXHE010000232.1, read as the reverse complement.
CATACCCCCTGACCCGATAGTAGGGTCATAGAGACTCATACCTTCCCTTGGGTCACAGATTTCCACACAGATGCGGACGACTTCTGCAGGGGTATAGAATTCACCGGCCTTCTTCCCGGCGGAATCCGCAAAATACTTGATCAGCCATTCATAAGCCGTTCCAAGAAGGTCGGGGAACTCAAAGTCTTCGTCCTTCAGGGGTATCTTCTCAAAGTTTTGTATAAAATCGGCCAGGGTATCATCATCCAAGGTCCGTTGACCGATTTTACGGTTAAAATTGATGCCTTTAAGGACATCTTGCAGGGCGTCAATATTAGCTTCTTCGATGGCTTCCAGAGCCTTGTTCAGCTGCGTACCGACGTTTTCCTTTACATGCTTCAAGGCAGGGTGATGGATCGTTTTGATATCTCCGGTTTCTTTGTCTTTGACCTCTTCTTCCCAGCCTTCGTTCCATCTGGCCCTTTCGGGGACAAAGAAATATTTCCCAGAATAGTTATCACGGTCTTTGAGTTCAGTTTCTATATCCGCTGGGGACATCCCATCGGTTTTGCATTCTTTTCTGATTTCATTTCGGCGCTGGTCAAACAGATCGCTGGCCCGTTTTAAAAACAGCATACCGAAGATGTATTCTTTATACTCACTGGCATCCATACTGCCACGAAGGTCATCACAGGCCGTAAGGAGGAGGTGTTCAAGTTTTGAGAGTGTCAGTTTGTTTGCCATTATTTGCTGTTTCCTTTGAAAATAAATCCATCGGAGGTTCTTAACAGCAATGCAAAATGGTGTAAACTCATTTATCCCAATCGCTGTCTGGCAATTTAGCGTTCGGAAAGGCTATGTTTCCTTTAGATGATGAAAATTAATTAAAGGAAATTACTGTGGACTATTTGTGATTCATCACGTTTTTCAGAAATCATAAACCGGCAAGTCAAAACTTTACAGCGGTTATATATATATTGGATATTATATCGATTTTTCATAACCTATTGATTTTATGGCGAATATTTTTTTAAAAATCCAATAAAAAATCAAACACTTAGTCAAAATCGGTATAATGTCTACTATATTCTCTGGGAAAGGCTGTCTTTTGGAACAGGGCTTGCGCCTTATGGATGCTTTTAAGGTAATGATTGTATGAAGTCAGATAAAAGGAAAGAGGCCGGGAAAAATTCCTGCCGAGCACACCGTCGACAAACAGGCGACTGATGTGGTGTTCGTGGCGCAGCATGTTCTGGGATTGAAAAAATATCACCTTTTCCTCGGGCGTCATTTCTGAAATCATATTGATCATTACCGTTTGGGCACGGGGAAGGTACATCCAGAAATAAAACAGGTCAAGGGAGTTGATCATGATCAGGGTGGTAAGATCCCGGACCTCGGAATTTTTGTCTTCCAGCAGGCTGTCCGATTTTTCAAGAATGGTCAATTCCTCGGTGTCAGGGAAGAGCATGACCAGTCTGGAATAGATGTTGTACAGGTCTGAAATTTTTTTACGGATATTCTGTTTCCTTAATCTGGTATAGGTGGAGCGGTCTGCTGCTCCTTCGATAAAACAGGCCACAATGTCTGATGCGCCTTTTGAAATAACTGCTGCCCACTTCTGGAGAACACCGTTGATATTGGGGATATGAAAACCGCCTAGAATCAATCCGATGGCTGTGTTAAGCAGCACGGCCACCGGTATGGATAGAATGCTTCTGAAAAGATTTCCGATTGCCGCACCTTTGGGGAGCCCCCGAAGGACATTATGGCTTGACAGGTAAATGCCGTTAACAAGTCCCATAACCGTATAGAGAATCACAGGTTCGTTATCCACGGTGATCCCCATGGTCTCTTTCAAAAGGAGTACTTTAACCAAATAGTCCAGAAGCGGAACTGAAAATCCGGTGAACAAAAGAGAATCCGCCAACCGCTCCCAGCTGACATAATCGTTCCACTTCAGCAAAGATGCCTTTATAATGCCACCACCCCCAAGGATGGACTGCACCACGTTACGAATACCGGTAATGGAAAACCAGATCGCAGCTCCCAGGTAAGCCAGAACCCACCACTCCTTGGTCAGCATAAAACAAAGCTGGGCCGGAATAAAACCGATAATAACTTTCAGGGTGTTTTTCAGTTTGGTATTCAGATATTTCAGCTCTCTTTTTCCCCTTTTTTTCCCGGGGGATTTTTGCCGGATAAAGCCGTTTTTTGATTTCGCTACGGATTTTCCCAGGGTAACCAGATTGCCGGTGATCCGGTCCAAAAGATAAGAGCCGATAACCCATTTATTTTTCCTGTCAGCCAGCAAAAGGCGAATGCCCGGAATCCAGGCCAGAAAGCGGGGCAAGTGTTCGGGTTCAATCAACGTGATACTCCGGCTGGCTTTGATATAGACCGGCAAAGCCAGCCTGTCTACATTGGCCCTGCGAAATCTACGTCTGACATTACCGGGCAGGGTGTCCAGAACGGCAAAGCCCATGCCATAGGGATGGTGGGGCTTTCCTGTGGAGTCGGATCCGATTCTTAATTCAATGGGGTGCAGATCAAACATGTGCTTGAATTCATCGATGTCATTGAGAATGGCGGTCAGCACCATGAGACGGCTTTCCTTGTCATCTGGACTGCTTTTCTTTACATTATCAATAATTTTTGAGATGATCCGCTTGAGCTTAAGGGTACTGCCCTGACCGATGGCCTTTTGCAGGTCTGTGATACAAAGAAGGTGACGGGTTTCGGCCGGATTGTACTTTTTAAGGTTGATAATTTCGATCCGGGTAATCTGGCCACCGCTTTCATATAAAAGCTCAAGAACATCCGCCGGTCTAATCCTGTCCAGATTCAGGGTGATGCGATAATCATGATGCAGCTGGTCAATCCGGTTCAGAAATTCGCAGAAAGGGGTGGTCAGCCTGTCAGGAACAGGCTC
>NZ_JBFXHE010000231.1:0-6974 GCF_050177295.1 Desulfobacter sp. | reverse complement strand
GGAGCGCAGTGAACATCTGTCCCGGACAGGGGCTGCGGACGACATTGAGGCTCAGGCCCTGGTTAACGCCAACTTCTCACAACGGGCCCGGAAATTTGTCTGCGCCCAGGGTGTAGCACAAGGAAACCCGGCCATCCGGGTGGGCACCCATTTAACCCTTGCCGGTGTGGGGCCCCGGTTTGAAAACACCTATTTCGTCACCCGAGTCCGCCACCACTTTAATCTGGAACAGGGATACAAAACCACATTCCACGCCGAATGTGCCTATCTGGGAGGATAAATATAAACAATATGTTGGCACCGCTGCAACAACCAGGACTGAATCAGGATCTACATCTGGCTAAAGTGACCTCCGTGAACGACCCCGAACAGTTGAACCGTGTCCAAATCAGGTTGCTCTCCCATTCCAGTGCCACACAACAGGAAGGCACCCTCTGGGCCAGGGTGGCGGTACCATGCGCCGGCGGCAACAAGGGGACGTTTTTCATTCCCGATGTGGATGACGAGGTGGTGGTCTCCTTCATCAACGGAGACAGCCGCTATCCCGTCATTCTGGGATCCTTGTGGAACGGCAATGATCAGGCGCCTGAGACTCTGGGGGGCAGCGGGAATGCCGTGGACCGCTGGACCCTGGTGGGCAAGGCCGGCACCCGCATTGCCATTGAAGAGGAGACACAGGCCAATGCCACCATCAAATTCACCACACCGGGCGGGACCAGCGGGGAACTCACCGACGCCGGGAGCGGAAAAATTGAATTCAGCACAGCCGGCACCACGGTAACCATTAACTCCCAGGGGGTTACGGTAAATACTCCCCTGGAAGTTAAAGTACAGGCCACTCTGGTGACGGTGTCCGCGGCCCAGGTCAAAGTGAACGCGCCCATGTCCATATTCAGCGGGGTGGTCCAGGCCCAGACCGTGATTACCAACAGCGTGATCAGCGCATCTTATACACCGGGGGCAGGAAACATATGGTAACCCAAACCAAACAGCATAACATCCTGTGGATGGCCCCTTCTGCGCTTTGGGGAGAGCAAAGCGCATGGATGCGTTTTCCCGGCTCAGGGCAGGGCAGGATGGCCCGGCCGGTGATCCTGCGGTTTGCCAATGACCTGTTCATGGATGAGATGATCGCCATGCTGACCCACACCCCCTGGCGTCTGGCCGAGTGGGTGGCCCGGCACGAAACCTGGCGGAACCCCATGCCCACCCCCAAACCTGTGGAAATCACCCGGCCCAAGGTGTTTCTGCCAGAAGCCTATAACACGACCAAACAGCTGGTTCAAAATTATTCCCGGGAAAACCGGACCGCCCAGATAAAGCAACAGATCAACACCCCGGCATCCTTGCCGGATCTGCCTACCACGGATAGGCTTAAACTGTATCAGCCCATTCACCAGCGCTATTATGTGGTGACCGGGTCTCTTGTTTCAGGACAAAAGGGGCTTCCCGATTACCTTGTGGACCTCAGCGCCCGGGAACGGACCACCTTTGTGGTACGGGCACTTAAAACAAACACCAAACAAGTCACCGAAGAGTTCGGCTTTGTAGCCACATCCACGGGCATGGCCTGGCAGAAACTGGGTGTCCATGGAGACGACAATGCCGCGGTGATGCGTATTCTGCCCAACGAGGAACAGCACCCCCTGTTTCCGGTTACCTATCCCGACCGGTGTGACCGTTTCAGGCAGGTGTTTGGGGGGCTTATTCCTGTTAGTCAAAGGGATGTGTGGATGGATGCACCGGCCTACACGGGCAGCGACCAGGACACGGTGATCGCAAGCCCGGTCCCGTCCGGCGACGGCGGTACCGACCTGTACAGGGAAATTTTGTACGCCGATGTGATTGCGCCCTGGAAAGCCATGATCGACCAAGCCGAAACCGATAAACGCGTAAACAGCGAACAGGATGTCTCATCCGCCAATTTCGATTTGGACATACCGGTACCGGACCTGAATCTGATCCGAAACATCCGAAGGGCCCGGGATGAAATCCAGACCGGTTCCTGGTATGTACTTCTGGATTTTGCCCGGTTTCTTTACGATCATCTGCCCGGGGTATGGGCAAAAATCGCCGAAAATGAAAATAATACCAATCTATTAACGTCTCAGCCCCTTTTAAGCACCGGTGAAGAAGAGCTGGTCAAGGCCATCATCGGCACCCGGCTGGATACCCGGCTGTTCCTGGACCTGGCCGTTGAAAACCTGGCTGTCAGCGGTTTTCAAACCCAAGCCCAGGACGGTTCATTATTTTCTGTGTGGGACAAACTGCTGGATTTCTGGAAATTTGAAATTTACCTCAAACTTTCCTGGATTCTGTCAGGCGCCGAAGCCCAGGCCGAAAAAGTCAGGGCCAGAGTAACATCTGTTCCGGGGTTTACGCCCGGGTTCCGCACCGCCCTCCTGTCGGTGCTTTCGTCATTGATATCCGGTTCCAAACACAGTTTCCCCGATCTTTCCAAAGCGCTGGAAAGCAGCTTTCCGGCGATCAAAGAGGCTGCGGTGTCGGGAATTGAGCCTGGATTTCATACGGATCTGGGCAAGCTGATTCACTGCCTGAATAAAATCAAAATACCTGCGGTGCAACACCAGGTGGTGCTGACCCTCAACACGGATGCACTGGATTCAGCGGGACTGGAAAAATCCCTGTGGTCCCTGCTTGTTTTTTACTGGACCTTTGAAGCCCATGTGGAAGCAACGATTCCAACCATTAATCTGGACAATGTGGCGGCCAACCTGGATGCCGGATCGTCGGGTGATGTGGAAACATTCACAGCCACCTGGCTGCAAACGGTTTTCGGCCAGGCCAAAACCGGGAACTGGTATCCCTTTACCCAGTTTGCATCGGATCTGGAAAACCATTTCCCGAAACTATACGCCCAGGCCATCCGGGAGGTGTTTGGAAAACCCCTGGGCACAGATGCGGTCGTTCAGCAATGGAGGAGAACATTTCTGAAAAACAAGGTGATAGATGAGCAGGAACAGGAGGCCTTGTTTTTTCCCAACACAGGGCAGCGAAATATCCGGATCATTCCCACATTAGCCCAGGCCCTGGTTGAAGTCCTTGCCTGGGATGAAAAGCTGGAGGCCGTGGACACATCCTATGACCGGAGCATCCAGACCGGGGGGGACGAATCAAAAATGAATGAGAGCTGGCCGGATTTCCTGTTTCCCCTGACAGACCCTCATCCGACACTGACCCTTTCCCAGAGCCACCCGGTTCCGAAACGCTTTTCCCAGGCTTCGGTGTTACCGGGAACTGCCGAGGATCTCCAGGATCAACTGGATGAACTGGCAACGGATATTTATCAACTGGTCAAGGCCCAAAAGCCGATGAACGGTGAAGGAAACTCCGCGGTGCTAAACCATGCGCCCCTGCTGGACACCAAAGAGGTCCGGTTTGTGGTGCGGTTGGTATTTGAAAGACCCCATTGCGGGCGTCTGTTCCAGCCCCGGATTAGCCCGGCCACGTGCAAGTTTGACATAGCCCCGTTTTTCGATTTTGAGGCCCCGGCCCGCTCGGTCAAGATCCGGATGCCCTTTGACATCTCTCCGGCTGGTTTGCGCAAATATAAGAAAAGCGCCATGGTCCTGTTTTCAGACTTGATGTGCGGCAAAGTCAAAAAAACAAAGAAAATGACCCTGGGTGATCTGGTCCTGTCCGTTCTGCCCTGGCCCTTTCACAAGGATCTGCCCGATGTGGGCAAATCAGGACCCTGCAGGGATAAGAGCGGCGCATCGCTGGGAATGATCTGCTCTTTGTCCATCCCCATTGTGACCTTGTGCGCCCTGATTCTTTTGAGCATCATCGTGAAACTGTTCAATATCTTTTTCAAGTGGATGCCCTGGTTTTTCATGTGTTTTCCCCTGCCGAACATTGATCGGCTCAAGGTAAAGGATTAAACCATGACACAGACAAGTCCCATCAAAAAAAACAAAAATATTCCCGGCGCCCCCCTGGGGTGGCCCCTGCTTTCGGTGCCGGACAAGGGCACGCTCTTTTATCCCACCCTGGAAGACAGCATCAAGCAGTCCATCCGCATCATCCTGCTGACCCGACCCGGCGAACAGTTGATGCGTCCCAGATTCGGCGCGGGATTGTCAAATTTTCTGCATCTGCCCAATACCCTGGAAACCCGGCGGCAGATCCAGGAAATGGTATTCAAGTCCCTTGCCCAATGGGAGCACCGCATGGTGGTGCTCCGGGTGGAGGTATGGGAAGACCAAGATACACCGGAGGCGGTTCGCATTGAGATTGCCTACAAAATCAGGCGGACCCGGGAACAGGTTACAACAACGGTTAAATTGAATTTGGGAAGCTGATTATGCCTATTCCAAAATATCGACTGGATGACAGAAATTTCGACGACCTGGTCAAAGAGCTGGTGGCACGGATACCGTCCCACACGCCCGAATGGACCAACCCCCAGGTCGGTGATCCGGGAATGACCCTGATCGATCTTTTCGCATGGCTGGGTGACACCCTGCTGTACCGGGTAAATCTGCTGCCCGAACGGCAGCGCCTTGAATTTTTGCGTCTGCTGAACATTCCCATGCGGCCGGCATTGGCCGCCACTGGCCTGGTGACCCTTGAAGTAACCGACAAAGAGAGATTCACCCCCGTGGTGATTCCCCAATACACCAAGATCAAAGGCAGCGTGGATTTTGAGACCACCCAGGAGATTACGGTCATGCCGTTCTCCGGCAGGGTGTTTGTCAAACGGCGGCCGTCGGAACTAGAAGAAGAGGTGATCGGCACCATTAAAGAAGAGCTGGAAAAGGTCTATGATATCGGGACCGGCAACGGGGAGCAGTACATTACCACGCCCATGTTCCATGATCCGGATAAAACAGGGGCTGGGCTTGATGTGATAAAGGACACCATTGACCAATCCCTGTGGATTGCGCTGCTGACGGCAGATGAAGATCCCAACCGGGTTGAGCGGGTCAGGCAGGCCCTGGACCCGGATGAGCATGGATTCAAGATGATTCAAATCGGCATTGAACCTCGGCTGAAAATCCCCGAATTTGATCAATATGTACAGCAGGCCGTGACCATGGCCGACTACTGGCAGTGGGACATGCCGTCCAGTCGGGATGACGATGATGATCTGGCCTACACCATCCCCTATCTTCCCCTGGACATATACGAAGACACCACCGACGGGTTCGTTAAGCAGGGAATTGTTCAGTTGAAACTGCCCTCTTCCACCCAGATTTCCCTGCCGGAAAACGACGTGGATGAAAACATCTATGCCGGTACGGGCAATCATCCGCCCCGGATCGATGATGAGACCATTGCCAAACGACTGGTCACCTGGATCCGTCTCACCCCCCGCCAGCAGAGCGAAAGCCTGGCCCTGGACTGGGTGGGGATCAATGCCGTGAAGATCGACCAGTTCAAAACCATCCGGAACGTGATTTTATCCACGGCAGACGGCACACCGGATTTGACCCTGCCCCTGCCCGGTACATCGGTGGAGGAATCGAGTTTCAAGCTCCAGGTTGAGGAAAAAGGGGTGGGATACAAAAACTGGCACTCCCTGCCCCTTCACATGGCCGGCCGGACCGATACGGTGTTTGAACTGGACAGCGAGGCCGGAACCATCACCTTTGGAGACGGCCTTCGCGGGGCTGTTCCCGAAAGCGGTTCCCGGATCAGGCTGGAACAGATGCGCGCAGGCGGAGGGATAAAAGGCAATATGGGTGCGGGCAACCTGACGGATATCAGCCATCCGGACCTCTGTGTGGTCCAGGCGATTCCCACCCGGGGGGGCATGGATGCCGAAACACTGGATGAGGCTGAAAAGCGGATCCCTTCCGTGTTGAAACATTGTGACCGTGCCGTGACCCGGGAGGATTATAAACAGATCGCATCGGAAACGCCGGGCATTGAGCTGGGCCGGGTGGAGGTGCTTCCCCAATTCAAGCCCCAGCAAAAATTATTTGACATCGTGGGTGTGATGAGTGTCATGGTCCTGCCCAAGGGGGATTACCACCGTCCACCCAACCCCAGGCCAGACCGGAATATCCTGGCCCGGGTCCACCACCATGTGGATGATCGGCGGCCCATCGGGGTGGAACTCTACGTGATCGGGACCGAGTATGTTCCTTTGGGACTGGGCGTATCCGTGACCCTTGGCGAGGGTGTCCCCCGGCAGCAGACATTTCAGAACATCAAAACCGCCTTGTATGAATTTCTCTGGCCGTTGTCCCCCGGGGGCCATCTTAAAACCGGTTGGCCCCTGGGCCGCCTGGTGGACAACCAGGAACTGGCCGTGACGGTGGCCCGGGTATCCGGGGTGCTCACGGTGGAGGGTGTGAACCTGTTCAAGCAAAACAACGAAAAACAATGGGAGCTGGTGGAAGGCGGTGCCGAACAGCGGATGTCCCTGTCGGCGTGGCAACTGCCCGAGCTTTTGGACGTGGTGGTGATCGAAGATGAAGACCCCGTCACCGACCTGGATGAGGCATTAGGGAATCAAGGCCGCAGTCCGGGAGAATGGGACCCGACGGACACGGGCAAAAAAATCGCCATCCCGGTGGTGCCGGAGATTTGTAAATGATTGATGTCAATCGGCAAAAATTCTGGATGCTGTCCGAACCCGGGCAGTTTGATCATGGTGATCCGGCCGGCTCCGTGGCGTGGTGCCGGAAAAAGGCCCATCCGGTGCTCCGCATGAAACGCAGTCGAATTCTTGACCTCATATCCCAGGACCCCATCCAGGCCCGGATTAAGGCGCGATTGCTTTCCAATCAGCCCCCGTCCACGGTGGATGCTTACGGCACCTGGGCATACGTGGATGAACTGCCCCAGGTAATCCTGGGCGGCGGCGTGTTTCCAGACCCAGTTGAGCTCCTTTCCCTGGCTGAAACCGAACGCGTCGTTGATATGTCCATGAATCCCGAAGGAGTTCTTTATGTGATCAGCCGGGATGAAACGGATGTCTCCACGGTGTATAGGATCAATCTCAA
>NZ_JBFXHE010000230.1:0-7019 GCF_050177295.1 Desulfobacter sp. | reverse complement strand
TTTTATTATCCCCAATGAACCGGTTGAAACAGGCGATGAAAATGAATTGATTTCCCTGATGCGCAGCATGAACTGGATGGTCCATCAGATTGAACGCCGGGAAGAGCTGCTGGAAAGACAGGTGGCCGAACGCACCCGGGAACTTGAAAACATCAATGCCGAACTCACGGTGGCCCGGGATGCGGCAAAGGCATCGTCCAATGCAAAAGGGCAGTTCCTTGCCACCATGAGCCATGAAATCCGGACCCCCATGAATGCCATCACCGGCATGAGCGAGCTTATGCTCAAAGCCGGCCTTTCGCCCCAGATGAACGAGTATGCAACCATCATCAATACGTCTTCAAAGGATCTGCTAAAGATCATTAACGACATTCTGGATTTTTCAAAAATAGATGCGGGAAAGCTTGACATAGAAGTGATCCCGGTGAAGTTGCGAGACCTTTTAGAAGAGGTGGCGGATGTATTCAAACACAGCCTTGCCCAAAAATCGGTGGAGCTCATTACAGATATCCATGAAACTGTGCCGCGCCAGATAAAAACCGATCCCCTTCGTTTAAAGCAGGTGATGATCAATCTGGTGTCAAATGCGGTGAAATTTACCCATGAAGGTGAGGTCCTGATCCGGGTAACCGCCCGAAATCAGGAAGATGGCGCCGGCTTTTATCTGGAAGTTTCCATCCATGATACCGGCATTGGTATGGATCAGCAGACATTGGATCATCTCTTTCACGCATTTACCCAGGCAGACGGGTCCACCTCCAGGAAATTCGGCGGCACCGGACTGGGACTTGCCATATCAAAAAATCTGGTGGTATTGATGGGGGGACAGATTTCCGTGTCCAGCACCAAAGGGAAAGGTTCGTGTTTTTCCTTTACCATTCATGTCCAACGCGCAGAAGAGAATGATTTTATCCCGGTTGGCCGGCGCGCAGAGTTAAAGGGCAAATCCGTTCTTCTATCTGTAAAAAATGCCACCACCGGCAGAGTGCTTGAAAGGTTCTTATCCTTGTTCGGATTCAAGGTGACTGAAAGATTTGGCGTACTCAAAAAAAAGGAGGCTGCAGCCATCTGCCATGATCCGGTTAAGTTTGATTTGATGGTGCTGGATCTGGAATTGTTTGGACACACCGGGCTGCCGCCGGAATTTCGTCAGATCAGTTCAGACGCTTTCCCGCCGGTGATTGCCATTGGTTCCATTGGCACCGGGACTGCTTTGAACCGGTTGCCGGCCATCCGGGCATTTCTTTCCAAACCTGTAAAGCAGTCTGCCTTGTTTGATGCGATCATGGAGTTGTTCTGTGAGGATCAAACGCTTTTTGAAGACAGCCCGGTGCTGTTTGGCGGCCAATATGCACTTCATGGCACCTGCGTTCTTTTGGTGGAAGATAATCAAACCAACCAGACCCTTGCTGTTGAAATTTTAAGAGGCCAGGGCATTGATACGGTGGTTGCCGCTACCGGGGCCCAGGCCCTTGAGCGGTTGAAAAACAGAACGTTTGATGCGGTGCTCATGGATGTGGGGTTGCCGGATATGGACGGGTATGAGGCCACCCGCCTTATCCGGCAGCGCGGAAAGGCAGCAGCAAATATCCCGGTCATCGCCATGACTGCCAATGCCCTTGCCCGGGACCGGGCCAAAGGGCTTGCAGCCGGCATGAATGAATATATAACCAAGCCCGTGGATGCGGATACCCTTTTCACAGTTCTGTCAAATATCCTTGAAAAGCCCATAAAAACTGGAAAGCCGATAAAAACCGGAAACCATGTTTCAGACTCCAAAGGTTTTGAAACTCATTCCCCCATGAAAGATCTGCCGGGGATTGATGTAAAAAATGCGGCAAAACGGCTCAACGGGAACCATCTCCTTTTATACCGGGCCGTGGTTGATTATACCCTGGAAAACCAGCATACGATTTTTGAAATCAAAAAATTGATACAGGACGGCAATATCCCGGGCCTTCTGGCTGTGGTTCACCGCTTTAAGGGGGTCAGCCTGAATGTATCCGCTGTGTGTCTCGGCCGCCTTCTGGCGAATTTTGAAAAAAAGATTAAGGATGAAAAAGAAAAGGATGAGCCAGAGCTCATGGCACTTAAAGCGGATCTGGCAGATATTGACACCCAGTTTTCTCTGATCTGCTCCACGGCTGAACGTATCAGGGAAAAAACAGACCCAAAGCCCGGTGACGCCGGACCGTTTCCGGAACAGAAACGGTTCGATCAGATGGGTGACATGATGGAGAAAATGGGGGAGTTGCTTAAAAAGAACAGCCTGGATGCCAAGGTCCATGCGGTATCTTTTTCAAAGGAGCTGGAAGGCACTGTCTTTGCATCGGATGCCGGTACCCTGGCCCTTCAAGTCAAACGCTTTGATTTTCCCAGTGCCCGCAAAACCTTTCAACGTCTGGAAACCGCGATCCGGAAGCATCATGCCTAAGGCCATGATAAAACCGCCGCCAGGAAAAGGGTGAAACAGGTGACCGATTCTACCGAGTGTTTAAAGGAAAAAATCCTGATCGTTGATGATACCCCGGCCAATATTGATGTGCTGGGGGGCATTCTTGTCCGGGATTATGAGATCAGTGTGGCCATAAGCGGCCATATGGCACTGGATATTGTTTATTCCGGAGAAACACCGGACCTGATTCTGCTTGATATTATGATGCCGGAGATGGACGGCTACGAGGTGGCAAGGCGTTTGAAATCCAACCAGTCCACCTGCCACATTCCCATTATTTTTGTCACCGCTAAAATTGATGAGGCAGATGAGGCTGTGGGGTTTGAGGCCGGGGCTGTGGATTACATCAGAAAACCGGTGAATGCGCCCATTACCCTTGCCCGTATCAAATCCCAGCTCGAGCTGAAGCGATACAGGGATCAGCTGGCCCGGATGGTGGAAAAAAAAACTGACCAGGTGAAACACTCCCAAAAGGCACTGGTGGAAGAAAAACAAAAGCTGACACAGGTGCAGGGGGATCTTGAGGAAAAGTCCGCCCAGGCCCATAAAACCCAGACCTATTTCAGAGAGCTGTTCATGAATTCTCCCTACGGCATTGTTTTGATCGGCAGGGATAAAAAAGTGCTTAACAGCAATAAAGGTTTTTTTGACCTGTTTGGATACGCCTATTCAGAACTCAGTTATAATGAATTCCCGGCAAACATGCTGGATGACCGGTCCCAGGAAAAAATTGAAGATCTGGTGCAAAAGGCTTTGGAGGGCCGGACCGGCAAAACAGAAACCGGGTGCCGCCATAAAAACGGATTTGACATCCAGGTATCGGCCCTGGCGTATCCGGTTAAAATCGACGGTGTTGTCCAGGCCGTGTTTGTCTTTTACGAAGACATTACCCAGCGAAAACTGTTCGAACAAAAACTGCACCACCAGGCATTCCATGATGCCCTGACCGGGATTGCCAACCGGCGGTATTTCACAGAACAGCTTAACACCCTTCTGCAGATACAGAAAAAAAACTCAAGGTTCAGGTTCGCCGTTCTTCTCATTGATCTGGACCGGTTTAAAAATGTGAATGACTCCCTGGGCCATCAGGCCGGAGACCAGCTTTTAAAAATGGTGGCTGAAAAGATCAAGCAGTGCCTGCGGAACAATGACCTTTTGGCCCGGCTGGGCGGGGACGAGTTTGCTGTTCTGCTTTCCGATGTGGATTCTAACGGGCTGATCTCCGCCATTGCCGAACGGATTACAAAAGCGGCTGCATCTGCTTTCATGGTCAGCGGACAGGAAATCCGGATTTCCGCCAGTATCGGGGTGGTGACCCATACACAGGAGTATGATACGGCCGACAGTCTGATCCGGGATGCCGATCTTGCCATGTATCATGCCAAGGATTCAGGCAAAGCCCAGTTCCAGTTTTTTTCCAGCCGGATGCACAAAAGCGCCCTGAGTTGTCTTACCATTGAAACCGAACTGAGAAAGGCGCTGGAGCGCCGGGAACTGGTATTATATTTTCAGCCCATCATAGATATCGCATCAGATACGCTGGAAGGATTTGAGGCCCTGATTCGCTGGCACCATCCCACCCGGGGCGTGGTTCCCCCGGACCAGTTTATCCCCATTGCCGAGGAGACCGGTCTGATTCTTCCCATAGGGGACTGGGTCATTCGGGAGGGATGCCGGAAACTGGTACAGATCAAGGAAGACACCGGCCAGTTGCTGACCATGAATCTTAATGTATCCATCAGGCAATTCCTGCAGAATGATTTTGTCGGCAAGCTTAAATGTGAGATTTCAAAAGCCGGTCTCACCCCCCAGAATATCAAACTTGAATTCACGGAGTCCCTTCTAATGAAATATACGCAACAGGCCGTTAGAAAACTGTATGCCCTGCGTGATCTGGGGGTCAAGCTGGCCATTGATGATTTTGGCACAGGCTACTCATCCCTGTCTTATTTGCAGCAGTTCCCCATTGACCAGATCAAGATTGACCGCTCCTTTATCAAAGCCATGGACAACAAAGAGGAAAGCCGGAAAATTGTTAAATCCATCCTGGCCCTGGCCAGGTCCCTGAACATATCCGCCGTGGCAGAAGGGGTGGAAACCCGGTCGCAGCTGGATCAATTGTCACATCTTTCCTGCGGCAGCGGCCAGGGTTATTTTATTGCCAAACCCATGCCCTGGGAGGATGTATACGATTTTATCGTGCAATATGGAAAAGCATAGCAAATATTTTTACGGGGATCGCCGCAATGCTTTGGGGGGCCGGTTCAGGTGCCGTGATTTTTGAAATTCTCATCATCATGGGCATTGATTATAAATAAATCAATGGGATGCGGTTCAGGACCCATGCAGGCTATTTCTGGATAGCCGTTTTCAGGGTATCCAACCCTTTCTCCGGTCCGAGCAGAATCAGGATATCCCTCTGGTTCAGAACGTGATCGGCCTGGGGGGAGAACCGTGTATTCCCGGCGTCCTGGCCTTTTATCGCAACGACCTGAACACCGTATCTATTGGTCAGGTTGATCTGTTTAAGACTTTTGCCCATAAATTTTTCAGGCACAGCCAGTTCAATGATGCCATACCCTTCCATAAACGGCAGATAATCTATGAGGCTGGGGTTGTCCAGTTTTTTCGCCATGGACAGGGCCGTGTCTTTTTCCGGGAAGATGATCTCTTTAACGCCCAGCTTTTCCAAAACTTTTTTGTGGGGATCACTGATGGCTTTGGCCACAATATGCGGAATGCCAAGTTCCTGAAGGTTGAGCACCGCAAGGATGGAATCCCCGAGCACGGAACCAATGCCCACCACGGCGGTGTCCACATTTTTGATGCCAAACTCTTTGAGGGTGGCCGCATCCGTGGCATCCGCAACCACCGCCTGGGTGACATGGTCTTTAATGGATTGCACCAGGACAGGGCTTTTATCTATGGCCATGACATCATGGCCCTTGCGGTATAAATGGGTGGCCAGGTGAAATCCGAAATTTCCCAGGCCGATAATCAGAAACTGTTTCATATAAAACCTTTCTTCAACCAATCACTATTTTTTCAACTGATCATTATTTCTTCAACCGATCATTATATTTTCCTGGGCATAGGAAAATTTACTTGGTTTGCCTTTTCTGCTCACAGCCATGGCAATGCCCATGGGGCCTAAGCGTCCGATGAACATGATACATATAATAATCAGTTTGCCAATCCCTGAAAATCCGGCCGTAATCCCGGTGGACAGACCCACGGTGCCAAAGGCGCTGACCACCTCATAGAGAATCTCAAGAAAAACGCCCCGGGTCTGAATATGGGAGACATCGCCGATTTCCGTCTGCTGGAGCAGCACCACGCCGATGACAATCACCAGCATACTGATGAGAATCAGGCTCACCGCCTTTGTTATACTGGCATCAGACACCCTGCGGTAAAAAATATGGGGATACTCCTGTCCCCGGAATCTGGAATATCCCAGGATGGCGATGGCGGATATGGTGGTTACCTTAACCCCGCCGCCGCAGGAGCCGGGGGCTGTGCCCACAAACATCAGAAGAATGCTGATAAAAAGCGTTTCATTGGTCAGGCTGCCAATGTCAAGGGTATTAAACCCGGCTGTACGGGTGTTTACGGCCTGGAAAAAAGAGGCCAGAAATTTGGCATGCAGGGGCAGCGTTTTAAGGGTGTTGGACCATTCCAGAATAAAAAATAACAGGGTGCTGCCGGCCAGCAGGATCAAAGTGGCAGTCAGCGTAAGCCGCGTATGCAGACTGAGTTTTGACCAGCAGCGTTTTGAAAATGAAAATTTTTGCCGGATTTCCGCCATGACAATAAACCCGATCCCGCCAGTAATAATAAGAAAGCAGATATCAAGGTTGATCAGCCAGCTGCCGCCATACCGGGTAAAGCTGTCCGGAAACAGAGAAAAACCGGCGTTGCAGAATGCGCTGACCGAATGGAATGCCGCATAGCAGATGGCCTGGTCCACAGGAAAGCTGCAAAGAAAATCCGGCAGCATCAATGCCGCGCCGATCAGCTCAATGACAAATGTAAAGATCAGTATTTCTTTGACCAGTGAATATACGTTTTTTCCCTGGCCGTAACTATAAGTATCCGAAAGCATCTGCCAGCCGGTCATGCCCACCCGTTTGCCAAGGGTGAGCAGGAACATGGTGGACAAAACCATGATGCCGATGCCGCCGGCCTGGATCAGCGCCATGATCACTGCTTTGCCGAAAAAGGTGAAGGTGGCGGCTGTGTCCACCACGGCCAGCCCTGTGACGCACACGGCTGAAGCTGATGTGAAAAGCGCATCAATAAAGCCCAGATGTCCTTTTTCAGTGGATGCGGGCAAAAGGAGCAAAAACGCGCCAAGCAGTATCAACACGGCATAGCTGAGCATGGAGACCCGGCCCGGGGACAGTACCTTCCCTTTCCGGGTGGACTCCTTCTGGTGCAGGAGCGTCATTTTGGGCACATGTTGTTTTTTTTAAAAAAAGGGTTAAAATTCAACGACGATTTCTTCATAGGTCTTCCGCCATTTAGGTGGATCAAGTACAATCCCGGATTTTTTGTATCCCAC
>NZ_JBFXHE010000229.1:0-7028 GCF_050177295.1 Desulfobacter sp. | reverse complement strand
ATATACTTGAGCATTTTGGGTCCTTTTTTGTTTGAATTTGGTCGTTCAAAACACCTTAAAAGGTCTAAAATGCTCCCTCTATTTTAAATGTCACGTCTTTTTTTGAAAAAACTTACGACTCTCGAGCTTGGTATGAAAAAGGGTGTTTAAGATGGTTGTGGGTAGTAATTTCAAGCCACATAGCCATATTCCATATCGGAAGCAGGAAGAAAGAAGAGCTTTTGGGACTCATCACAGAGGCGTTTGGGGGCTGGCTGGTGATGGATGGCTACCTGGCATATCGAAGTCATGAAAAACGACAACGTTGTCTGGCCCATCTGATTCGAAAGGTCATCGCTCTTACCGGAGCGGTAGACAAAAAAGCTCAAAAAATGGGGGAATGGCTCTTACGGGAGCTCAGAGGACTTATAAAAGCCGTAGCCGAAGATGGTGAGGGTGAGGGTGGTCAACAATGCAACCTCATCCTCGCCAGATTAAAAAAGGTTTGCAAACTGGGATCTGAAGAAGAGCATGAGAAATTGAGAGCAGTGGCCAAAGAAATTCTCAATGACTGGGATGCAGTGGTGGCATTTGTCAAAAATTCGTTCCTTCCTCCTACAAATAATGAAGCGGAGCGGGCCTTGCGGCATGCCGTGATTGCAAGACGAATATGTTTTGGCACACGAACCACAGAAGGTAGTCGTGCATATGCAGCTCTATTGAGCGTTATCGAAACATGCCGTTTACGAGGACAAGATCCTTGGAGTTATATTGCTGAAACAGTCGCTCTTGGAAGAAAAGGTATGGCCCCCTCAGCTCAATATGTTATTGTCATGGTCGTTGCTTTTTTTGAACACCGAAAGTTGAGTTATATAATCCGGTTTCTGGGACTCTCTGTTTTGAATATGAATTCATCAACATCATCTCGTTCCAAGATTGTTCAGGGCGGCAATTTGGACACTCGAAAAGTTTTTGCAAGTACAGCAGCGTCACATGGATTGGAGAGATCGGGCACTGCAGTGTTTTTGACAAGGGAATATTTGAGTTTCTTTGTTGAGGGTTTCAGGCCTTCAGTGATTTTGACCAGAAACTCCATGATTTCATCCGATGTTACCGCGGATACATCTCTCCTGCCAAATGCTTTTTGAAGACAGTCAGAAAATACCGATAGTGGGGTAGCTCCTGGCTGCCGATGGTGAAAAAATAGATCTGAACAAAAGAGAGTAAGTTGGGGTTTTATTAGAGACTTTTTTCATTTCTCCGCGAATTACTTTTTTGCGGAAAGGCACATACCATGATATATATGGTGTCCAAAGCGCTGTGAAAACATAAACAATGGTAAAAGAGGCTGCTTCGGGAGAAGCGATGAAGAAATATTTTACGGTAAAAATAATGGCCTTAAGCATTGTCATCCTGTTTGCCCTTTATCTGTTTTTGACAGGACTTGCGGCACCCTGGGCCGGAAAACGCATTGCTGTTAATTCGCTGACGAAAAACCTGGGACGACAGACCCGTATTGAATCCATAACCTTTAATCCGTTTACTCTGGAGGCCCGGGTTAAAAATTTTGCCATTGAAAGTAAAATCAAGGGTGAAAATCTGGCCTCAATTCAGGAAGTTTATCTTAATCTGTCCGCCTCCTCCCTGCTTCATCTGGCACCGGTGATTTCGGCTGTTCAGGTAACAGCGCCTAAATTTGCCCTTCATTTGAATAAGGACAACACCTTAAATATTTCAGACCTGCTTCAAGGGAAAACGGAGACACCCGGGCCAGGGCCAGAGCCCGCTAAAGAGAAGTCCGACGCTTTGTTTGAATTCAAGGTGTCTAATGTAAAAATTACGGATGCGGTCCTGGTTTTCACGGATCATATCCGTTCAGTGACCCATTCAGTGGCGCAGTTGAATTTTGATCTGCCCCTTGTTAGCACCATGGGAAAGGATCTGGCAACACCAGTCAAAGCAGTTATGAACTGCCTGGTGAATAAGGCCCGGGTGGATATCAATGTAACGGGTGTCCCCTTTGATGCCACCCGGAAAATATCGGTTTCTCTGGATATGCAGCCCCTGGATCTTAACGCGTTTGTTCCCTATATTGATCTGCCGGTCCCCTATAAAATTAAATCTGCCGGTAATCTTGCCGTATCCGTTTCAGGCGAATATGAAATCCCGACCGGAAAAACCGCTGAAGACCAAACCCTTGCCGTTAATCTGGAAACCGTAGTAAAGAATTTTGATCTGGACAATGTGTCCGGAACCGATTTATTTGCCTGTCCCGAACTGGCGGTGGAGGCATCGTCCCGGAATCTGTTTGATATGAATTTTCTGGTTGATAAGGTGTTGGTTGATCAGGCCTCATTGTTTGTTGAACGCGATGCCCGGGGTCGCATCAACCTGGTTCCCGGAGGGCAGGGGGCAAAGGCGTCCCCGGACCAGGGGACAAAAGCGGGGCTCCCCCCGGAAACGTCAACCCCTGGCGCCCAGGTAGGTGCGGATGCAGCTAAACCTGAAAAACCGGTGATTGCACTGTCTCTGCCCTTTGCTGTGAAAATCAACCAGGCAGCCGTGAAAAACATGCATATCCGCTTCAGTGATAAAATGGTCTCACCTGAGGTCATAAAGTATATCTCCAGCCTGAATTTTATCCTCACTGACATTGAAGTCGGTTCCAAGGCCGCAGGAAAATTTGACCTACATATTCTGACCGGCGACAACGAAGAGATAAAAACAGCAGGCGATTTTCATGTTCAAAATGATCTGGCTGTCAATGGCACTGTTTCTGTTGACGGTATTTCCCTTAAAAATTTTCGTCCTTATCTGGCACCCTATCTTGGCGATAATGTCACCCTTGAGAATGTGGCTGCCGGTCTGAACTTCAAGGTGGGACTCACCCAGGCGGGCTTAGGTGTCGAAGTATCCAACGGTCAGGTGACCCTGGATAAATTCGGTCTGACGGAACAGGACAAAAAAGGGCCCCTGGTAGAGTTCGGCCAACTGGCATTGTCCCGGATATCCTGTGATCTTTTAAAACAGGAGGCAGGCGTCGGTCTTGTGGAAATTCATAAGGCCCAGGTTAAGATTAATCGGGATAAAAAAGGGCGGATCGACCTGCTTGCCGCCATTGAGCAGGCTGTGAAAACCGGGGAAGATTCCGGGGCAAAGGCCACGACAGCCAATCCTGCACAGACAGAACAGGCAGCAGCGAAACCGGATGGGCAAAACGCTTCTGCACCGTCCTGGGTTGCGACGATACATAAAACGGTTTTAGACCAGTGCCAGGTGCAGATCAGTGATCAGGCCCCAAAAGAGCCGGTGACAGTGGTTGTGAAAGACATTGGTGTCACGGTTGAAAATCTCTCCACAAAAAAAGGGGAAAAATCAACGTTCAAGGCATCCATGACCAACAAGAACAAGGGGAAAATTAACCTTGACGGCAGCTTTGACATTTCAGAGCCCGGGGCCACCGTTAATATCGACCTCAACCGGATTGACGTGAACACCGCTGAACCGTATTTTACTGATTTTTTAAACATATCAATATCCAAGGGATATCTTAACACCAAGGGGACCGTGGTTGTGACCCCGGCCCAAAAGAAAAGTGATCCGCTGAAGATAACATACAAGGGCCAGGTTTCCCTTAACAATTTTCTGTCCAAAAACAAGGTGGACAACACCGATTTCTTTTCATGCAAATCGCTTTATGCCACGGGCATGGATATTTCCGTAAACCCCATGACGGTGGTGGTTAAGGAAATCGCGCTGACGGATTTCTATCAGCGGGCCATACTGAACAAAAATGCCCAGCTTAATTACAAAGAGATCATGGTGGAACAACCCGAAAGCAAGCGCGCGGCCAAAGGTCAAACCAAGACAAAAGCGGCACCAGCCAAGGAAGGCAGTGCAATGCCCGATTTCCGCATTGATTCCATCACCCTGCAGGGCGGCCATATCAATTTCAGCGATTATTTTACTAAACCCAATTTTACCGCCAATATGACCGAGATTGCCGGCAGCCTTACAGGTCTGTCCTCCAGGGGAACGGCGCATGCCGAGCTTGTACTCAAAGGTGTGCATGGCGGATATGCGCCTTTGGATATCACCGGCCAGGTGGATCCTTTAAAGGACAATCGTTTTATTGATCTGACCATATCCTTTAAAAATATTGAGCTGCCTAAATTCAATGTGTATGCCAAAAAATATCTGGGATATGAAATTGAAAAGGGAAAACTTATCCTGGATTTGCATTACAATATCGACGGATATAAACTTACTTCGAGCAATCGAGTTCTGTTTGACCAGTTAACATTAGGTCAGAAAGTGGAGAGTAAAGATGCCCCCTCACTGCCTTTGGAACTTGCCGTTTCCCTGCTTAAAAATTCCAAGGGCGAGATTGACCTTGATCTGCCCATTACAGGAGATATCAGCGATCCAAAATTTCATTTTGGAAAGGTTGTGGGAGCGGTTCTTAAAAATTTTATCATGGGGATTGTGACAGCCCCTTTTAAATTTTTAGGCGGCCTTGTGGGTGCCGGTAGTGGCCAGGATCTGGGGTACGTGGAGTTTGATCCGGGAAAAAGCCGGCTGGATCAGGCCCAGAGAGACAAACTGGACAAGCTTATAATGGTGCTGGGCAAAAAACCGAACCTGAAACTTGAAATCATGAGCCAGTACAATAAACTTAAGGATGTCGGGCAATTAAGATATGAGGCCTATGAAGCCACGGTTTTGTCCATGGACAAAAAACTGCCTGCAGACGGTACTGTGAAGCTGGCTGATTTGGATGAAGAGAAGCGCGCGCATCTTATTGAAAAGTCATATAAGAAGGCTTCCTTCCCCAAACCCAGGGACGAGTCCGGAAAAGAAAAGGAACTGCCCCTGGATGAAAAAGAAAAGCTTCTGGTCACCAGCATGCCCCTGGGTGGGGGTGCCTTAAGTGCTCTTGGGCGGCAGCGGGGCCGTGAAATTGCCGATTACCTGACAAAAATCGGCAAGATTGATATAAGAAGGGTTTTTTTTACAGAACCGCATCCTGTTGTTGAAAATGAAGAAAATAATGCCAGGATCAAAGTCACATTTAATTTGAAATAGGGGGTACAAATTCAATTTGATATGCATTGTCAATTCACTAATATCCGATTTCAAAATGCGTTAATGCCGGATCCACTGAAACCGGTCGGATGTTTACATCCTTTACCTCTGAAAAGGTGGCGCCCTTTCTGCACCAGGTCAGCATATCCTGAATATTCTCCTGATTACCCTGGAACAGGGCCTGGACCGACCCGTTGGGCATATTTCTGACATGGCCTGACAGACCGCGGTCCCGGGCCGCCAGCTGGGTTTCATGCCTGAAGCATACGCCCTGGACCCTTCCTGTAATGGTCACTTCCACAGCACAAAGTGGGTTCACTTTCCGGTCTCCTATGTATTTGGGTGAAATTTTATGGTTTTTCAGGTTTGCCTTATTCAGGACATCCGGGCCGAATTTGGCGAGCACCGAATCCATGACCCGGTCCACATCCTCCCATTGCCTGCTATTTTGGGGAGTTTCATCGGCAAACAAAGACAATTGTACGGGTGTTTCACGGTCCTGGAATTCAGAGACCCCAACACCCACCAGGCGGATTTTTTTTGTAATATTTAGATCATCATACAATGATACTGCCTGGTCAAAAATAGCATTGGATGATGAAATCCATGTTTCAAGGGTTTTACCCCGGGTAATTTGGGAAAAGTCGGAAAATTTCAGTTTAATGCCCACCTTTCTGCATCTTTGGTTGTAGGTCCGCAGTTCATTGCCCACCCTGTGGGCCTGGGCAAGAAGCAAAGATTTCACTTCCCGGGGATCTGAAATATCACGGGACAACGTGACTTCACCGGAGATGGATTTCCGGGGCCTTTCCGGTTCTATGGGGGTGGGATCAATCCCTTTGGCCAGCTGGAACAGCCGTTGCCCGAAACTGCCGAATTTGTTTTTTAATAGTTTTGGATCGAATTTTTTTACATCGCCCAGGGTTTCAATGTGAAGGCTTTTCATCTGGGCCATGGCCTGGGCGCCGACGCCAGGCACCTTGCTGATGGGAAGGGTGTCAATCACCTGGGCCATGGCCATTGGGGAGATAATGGTCAGTCCGTCCGGCTTGTTCATATCTGATGCGATTTTTGCCAGGAACCGGACCGGTGCCGCGCCCACTGAACAGGTCAGGGCGAGCTGATTGACAATTTCAGTTTTGATTTTTTTTGCGGCCTGTTCAGGCGTGCCGATCAATTTTTCACACCCCGTGATATCCAGAAAGGCTTCATCAATGGAAACCGGTTCCACCAAAGGGGAGAATTGTCTTAGAATAGCCATGATTTTTCTTGAATCCCGGACATATTTTTCCCGGCTGCCCGGCTGGATAATGAGATGCGGGCATTTCTGCCTGGCCTGGAATACGGGCATGGCTGAATGGATGCCGAATTTCCTTGCCTCATAACTGGCTGCGGAGACCACACTGCGGCCGGAATGACCTGCCACGATAACGGGTTTACCCAAAAGCTCCGGGGTATCCCGCTGTTCCACTGATGCAAAAAATGCATCCATGTCCACATGGAGGATCATGGTGATGAAAACTCCCCTTGGATCGGATTAAAAATTGCTGTATTGTTTTCCTTTTTGAAAATTGCTGTCAAGGATTGATTAAATTTTTTTGAATCAGGGAAGATATATAGAGGTGATATTCAGGCGGATTTTATTTGCGGTATGGGTGATTCTTTTTCTTTGCCTCTTAATCGGGATGTCCGGATGCTCATCAGACCCGCCCCCCAATGCGCCCTCGTGTGAACCGCCTTCCAATGCGGGGCTTTCGCCCCTGGTATATCAAAAACTGCCGGACAATATCCGGTGGATCACCAATGATACAGACCCGGTGTTTGCCTCGGACAATGCTGAAAAAGGCGGGATGGTCCGGGAGGCCATCATGGATTTTCCCATGACCTTCAGGGTGGTGGGACCGGATTCCAACGGGTCTTTCCGGAGCGCGATCCTGGATAATCAGCTTTCCCTGATCAATATC
>NZ_JBFXHE010000228.1:0-7078 GCF_050177295.1 Desulfobacter sp. | reverse complement strand
TAGTCTGCCTTGACACCTCAGATTGTCGATTCATAAAAAAGTTCCTTGAAACCGGCAGAATTTTGTTTTATACAATCGTCTAATCAACTGGTACTCTGCTTTTATTTTCCGGCTTGTCACAGCGTAAGGCAAAACGCAACAACACGCCATAACGAATCTTTCTAAAATACGCGCATTTCTGACATTTGTCAACGTCGATTCCATCACCTGGTGTACATTCAAATAACCGTTTGAAATTTCATAATTAATTGGTATATTAAACGTGTATATAATTTAAGGGAAGCGTTATGGATGTTCAGGCTGCAGGAATAAACAGCTATTATACATATCAATCCGCCCTTGAACGGGGATCTGACCTGATATCTTCGTCCTCCAGGCCCGAATCCCAGGCCCAGGATACCGAGATCAGCGAAGCCGCATCCCTGTTCGACAGTGAGGAACAGGTTGGTTCGGATTCCCAGACCCAGACAGATGAAGCCGCCCAGAAAAAAAGTCAGCCGTCAGAGGCAGATGCAGAGTCGCGGCTTACCTTGGACGAAAAATTACTCATCGAAAAACTTGAAAAAGTTGACGCTGAAGTTCGGGCTCACGAAATGGCCCATATTGCCGCCGGCGGAGAATATATCACCTCTGGTGCCACTTTTTCCTACCAGCAGGGCCCTGACGGAAAAAAGTATGCAGTAGGCGGAGAGGTCAGTATTGACACAGCTTCCGAACCTGGGGACCCCGAGGCAACATTACAGAAAATGCGGCGGGTGCGTGCCGCAGCGTTAGCCCCTGCCCAACCATCCTCCCAAGATTTAAAAGTAGCATCCAACGCTGCATCCCAGGCGGCAAAAGCCATGGCTGAAATCACACAGTTTATAGCAGATGGGCAAGCCGGACAGATGGAAACAGCAGTGTCCGGCTATACACGGCAGCAGGTTTCCGATGCGTATGCCAAAACAGGCAGCATGTCTGACCAGAATAGACCCAATCAAGATACCCAAAATTCATTTCATATCGCTGTCTGAAAGAAAAGTATATTGTTATGAAGGTAATTTTTTGATATTATTTGCATACCAATTGATACAAACCGGAGGTAAATATCATGGGGATGACCGTCCAAAACAATGGTTCAGCTTTACAGGCTTTTTCAAACCAAATATTGGTTTCTTCAAATAATGTAGCCAACTCCCTGTCGGACGAGTTCAAGGCGGACAGAGCGTATAATGTTGAGGCAAAAAACGGACAGGTACAAACTTTCATCTCCAAAACCCAGGCAAGCGCAACTCTGGCTGAAGATCCTCTCAAAAATGACGGTTCGTTAAAGGAATTATCAAATACGAACATTGCAGAGGAAATGATTGTACAGATTCAAGCCCAGAATGGGTTTGACGCTAACGCCAAAATGATTCAGACCTATGATGAAACAACCGGAACCCTACTGGACACGATCGCATAAGCCGGCATGTCTGGAATAAAAACGCCCCCCCACCCCACAGACAAGGGTGGATGATCTTACTACTAACTATTGATCATTTTACATTGTGCCAAAGTTTACTTCCCTAATCCGCACCATTGCGATCCTTTTTTTGGCCGTGCTGATCTGCTTTGGCTGCGGCAAACTTAAAGGAGGCCGGACGAATCAGTCTGGCCTCCCAAGGCAATCTGATGACCCCGAATATAACAGATCCGGCCCCCTGTCTGACACCCGTCAGAGTATTGTCCAGGCAGCCATGACTGCCGTGGGTACGCCCTATCGCTGGGGCGGCGTTTCTCCAAAGGGTTTTGACTGCTCTGGGTTAGTGGTATATACCCACGCCAAAATCGGGATTCATGTACCAAGAACAGCCAGTGCGCAGTTCAAAAACTGCACATCAGTATCTCGGCAAAATATCAAACCGGCAGATCTGGTTTTTTTTTCAGTACCCAGAAGACGGGGGGATGTTCACGTAGGCATTTACATCGGCAAAGGTCAGTTTATACATGCACCGGGCAGGGGGCGCAAGGTGAAGCGCGTCTCATTGGACAATATTTACTTTAAACACCATCTCATTAAAGCCGGAAATTTTTTTAAACAAAATGAAGGATAATTCCTGCATCGAAAAAACACGTACATTTTACTTTATTGTTTAAAAAACCATCTCAAAATATTCTTTTAAGATCGCTTTCACACACGCCTAATGGGATCTTAAATTCAGCTTAGGCACTAGAAAATAGGGTTCAATCAACGCATGGGGAACATATGACAGTTTTGCCTGGCGTAATCCCGGTATTCCAAGATCCTGTTCCCGATTGATATATCGTGCAGTCCCTTCCAGAAATTTGGCAGTCTCACTATTGATCATCTGGGCGGCACCCTTGAAAGTCACATCTGATTTTTCAAAGTGAACATCCCAGGTGTCAGGGGAGAGGGGACTGAAAACAGCAAACGCTGCAATTTCATCCTTTACCATCAGTATCAATCCGTTTAAACCCAAATCTTTCCAATGGGAGAAGGCCATGGCAATTGCTTCGGACTCTTCCACCAGGGAGTTGGATACTGAAGGCGTGCCTTCAAGCAAACGCTTTTCAAAACGCATCACCTCTTTGCAATTACCCTCATTCATAGGGACTATGGAGTAATCTGGATACATGCGCGTAAACTGGGCAATAAGATTTTTTTTCTTATGCAGTTTATTGCCCTTTAACTCTGCCAACTCCTGTGTCAGGTAAACATAATCTGCCGCATCCCGGTCAGAGGTAATACTGAAATAACGATCCAGATCCTGCCATATATCCACGTAAGATTCAGGCACCAGCCCGATGTCTCCGGATAGTCCTGCGGCAATGGCCTTTTTTGAAAGATCAAACAATTCTTCAGGATTCAAATCCTCTCCGATGGGCATGAACAGGGCCCGGCTGCGATCGTCATGAATCACCAGGTTTTCCTTATAAAAAAACCATGAATACCGGTACAGGTTCTGCCAACAAAAAAGATTAACATAGCTGTACTCACATGAGCAGGGCGGGTAATGGCCCAGGAAATCAAGGATCAGGGGACGGGTCTCCAGATCAAATTTCCCGGGCTTAAGTATATTTGGTTCAGTCTGCAGATCATCAGCACTGTTGCTGATGATTGGTGGCGTATTGCAGGTTTCCGAATGGCTATGACATATCATGGTTTTTCCTTTACATAACTGTTATTCAAGTTTAAAGGGGATATGATCCTTCATCTGCCTGAACCCGATTTTTTCATAAAATGAACGAGTTCCCGGCTCACCGATCAATCCAATCCAGTCCACTCCCCTTCTTTTAAGTTCCTGGATCAGAAAAGTGACAATCAGGGTACCAATGCCAAATTTCCGGTAGGCTGACAGTACAGCTATATCCTGAATATAAGCATCACTACAAAGATCGGAAAGGGCTCTTCCCATTCCAATTATTTTTTTTTCCAAAAAGGCACCTGCAAACAATGCCGATTGTTCAGGAATTCGGCGCAAAAATTCGTCTGATATTTTATAATTATCCTGCCACCATCCGGCATCCTTGTAGATGGCTCCAAGCTGATCCACAGGCACCGTGCGCACAAGTTTTATCTCAAGCCCATCAAGCTTTTCTGTCCTCATACACCTTTGTCTTTCAGTATTTTTTCTGCAAAATAGGGAAGCACAAAGGCCGCACGGTGCACCTCCGGGCTATAGTATTTAAGTTGAGATTGAACCACTTGGGGCACTGGACGTGCCGGTGTCGTAAGTTTAGGGCCCAAAGATCCCATGCATATACCGATGTGACCGCCGGTATATGTGGGGACAATAATGTTTGCATAGGCATATATGGGAAACAACGATCGTGTAACACCCATCAGTTTTTCAACCCAGTCCGGATGAAGGAAAAAGTTTTCGCCCTGGGTGGCAATCAGACCACCGGGCTTAAGCGCATGCTTTAAATCCCGGTAGAACTGACTTTTAAACAAAATTTCTCCAGGGCCAACCGGGTCCGAGGAATCAACAATAATGACATCATAACAACCAGAGCATTCCCGGACAAAGGCCGCCCCGTCTCTTATATGAACAGTAACCCTGGGATCGTTAAATCCACAAGCTATGGATGGCAGAAATTGTTTTGAAACATTAACAACCTCTTCATCAATTTCACAAAAATCAATAAAGCGGACATCATCATGACGATTAATCTCACGCAAAACACCGCCGTCTCCCCCACCGACAACAAGCACATTTTCAGGGTTTGGGTGGGATAACAGCGGCAGGTGCGCCATCATTTCATGGTAACTGAACTCATCTTGTTCCGTTAACTGAATAATACCGTCAAGCACCAGCATCCGGCCGTGGGAACGGGTCTGATAAAGGTCAATTTGCTGAAACCTGCTTTTTTTACTGTAAAGAAGCTTTTCCACCTTCAAGGAAACGGCAATGCCCTCCCACATGGGGCAAATTTCTGAAAACCAGCCTTTATGTATATTGCCTGAATTTGTCATTTATCTATTCCGTAACAGCCTATCGATTCCCAACCTATTGTCTTAAAGCCACCCGCATCTTGTAGTGGCTACCCCCAAAATATGACAGAGCAAATTCTGCCAATTCACGGGGCTCATATGTATTACAGGAAAAAATATCCAGATATGCGGTATGGGTTGCATGGGCAAAATACCCCGATATCCCGGAGGTTTCAATGGATCGTGTCATGGAGAAACCGGCAGCCGTTTCGGTTTCATCATAATGAACCGAAGATGTATTTTCCGTGTCAACAATACCAAGCTTTTCACACAGCCTGCTGACAATTTTTTTTATACAGTCCGGATCTTTTATCATATCAGAACTGCAGTCATATACATCAACGGATGTGGACATTCCCCAGGGGTTTGTGTTTTCACACACTTTTTTCCAGGCCATGGGAAGTGTTCTCCTATCCATCACCTTTTCATCACTGTTTGCCATACAGCTTCCGAGCATAGGCTGCAGTATCCCCCTGTTTTGATCCGAAGAGATAAAGACCCGCTGGGATGAAAATTGTACTTTGATGGAATGAATGGCTGTATCCAGATCAATATTATCAGCACATGTAAAAATATCTACGGCTGCATAATTATGCTCAGGCCAGGCATGAACCGTAAAATGAGATTCTGCAATAATCACGACCCCGGAGACCCCCTGGGGTTCAAACTGATGAAAGGAACTGCTGACAATTTTTGCCCCGCTTTCCCGGGCAGCCCTAAGCAGAATTGATTCTACCCCGTTCTTGTCAAGCAGGATGTCGGATGCGCAATCGTAATATTCAATGGTAATATGTCGCCCCAGAGCAAAACCCGGATCAGAATGACAAGCTCTCTGCTTTTTATTTTTATCAAGCAATTTTTTAACCGAATAGTTAGAATTCTTCCATAACAGAAGAAAATCTTTGGAATTGAGTTTCTCTTGGCAAATTTTTTTCTTTAAGCCGTTCAATCATGGATGAGGTATTAAAACGCAGATAAGGGTTTACCTTAAGTTCTTCAGACAGACGGGAAACAACATGATCCGGATTATATGCAGACGCATACCCGTTCAAATTCGGGTTGTTCGGTTCAATAATTTTGGCATACTTTAAAGATTCAAGAACATAATCGTGTCCGGCATAAACCAGAGTATCGCCGGGCAGGGCCATCAACTGCTTTAAAGAATTAAAAAAAGATTCAAGATCCCCTGAAAAACAATTGCCGACAGTGGCGTTGAACAAGGTATCACCGGTTACAATAAACCCATCTCCTTTGAAACAAAGTGAATCCATGGTATGCCCGGGGGTCAGCATCACCTCAAGTCCGGTTGCGTCTTTAAGGTCAAGAACCTGCCCCTGCGAAAGCGTTGTACAGTCAATAAAACGCGCGTTAGTTTTCTTTAAAAGGACATTGTTTCCTTTAGTGTGGTCCGCATGGGTGTGGGTATTGGTGACAATGTCAATGGGAATGTTTTTTTCTATGGCAAATTTGGCCATATCATCCGGGGCCCCAGGGTCGATGGCAATGCAGGATTTTTCGCTGTAAACCAGGTAACCCAAATTGTCTGCACCGTATTTAAACTGTTGAATATCCAAACACTCAGTCCTTTATCTTAAAACATTTCATCTTCGTCTTCCCCAAAGGCTTCTTCATCCTCATCCCGACCAGGGGTGCCGACCATGGGTTCATCATCATACACATCAATATCATCCTCATCCATGAACTGATCATCAAGATCGAGATCAAGGCCGTGATCATCGAAAATCATACTAATGGCCTCTTTGAGATTACGTTCAAAGCTTTCAGAATAGCCGTCATCCTCATCTGCGGAAAACTCATATATTTCATCGTGTTCTTCAATCAGGTCCCTAAGATCGGCTTCCATCTCGGACCGGGTATAGAAATCGGCTTCATAAGCGTCAATAATTTCTTCATACAAGTCATATAAGTCAAACACCTCAACGGCATCAGAAATGGTCATTTTTTTGGCCATATGCAATCTCCCGAATTTTTATATGGTTTCTATGTTAATAATAGTTTTATGATTGTCAAATACCCAAACACCATAATGTTTGTCTCAAACATAATGGTGCCTGAATGCAGTTTCACATATTATTGCTTGATAAAGAAGGTTTTATTTTTTTTCAATCCTAAAATTAAATCAAGCATAAAAAAGGTTCTCTCGAACCTGATAAACAGATTTTTACATGACAGCTTGGACACTGGATATGAAAGGCATTGGCTAAAGGCAAAGGCTCTGGTGATTTTGCCTGAGATTTCATTATCACCTGTGCACATGGCCATGTTGGAAGTATCCCAGCCCGGGCATGACGGAATGGTCCGGTTTATTGCTGCAACATGCATGATAACGGCTGCCTGGTAGATCAGACCAGCCTGAAATTTTGTTTCCGGCGCAATGACGGAATAGATAATATCCGTTTACAAAAAAAATTTTTACACTATTTCTTTACGCCTAAACACGGGATTTTATTCAGGCGCTATTACGACATGCTACAAAGAAAAAATTAAACCTGTTTACAACTTTTTTTCATTGATCTTTTATTCTGGTAGTCGGTCAATGCCAGATAAAAAGCACCAACACAAAGTTCGGCGCAATGATAA
>NZ_JBFXHE010000227.1:0-7091 GCF_050177295.1 Desulfobacter sp. | reverse complement strand
AATGATTCATAAAGGAAGATGGGCCAACGCAGATGTTTTTCTGTGTTCACAAGACCACCGCCAATGGGTGGAAAAAGGGTTTGAAGGTAAACACCCTGTGGTTCGCTGGACCATCGGCATTCTTCTAACACAAAGAGAACTTTTTATTTCCACACGGCTGAAAGGAATTGCCGGAATTCCTCTGGGCTATGCCAGAAAATCCCTTTGCAGCTTAACGTACAATTATATGGACGGCATGGTGTTAGGTTCCGGAGAGTTGGACCATGCTCTGCCCGTTGACTATTTTACTGCCTGTGAAGAACTGCTGCGTACCATACACGGGAAAGGGGTCGTACATCTTGACCTGCGCCGCGGGGGCAACTGGATTATTCAGCCGGACGGGTCGCCCGGCATTATTGATTTTCAATCCGCATTTCTGGTAAATCTGCTTCCGGGCTGGCTGAAAAAATTTTTATTCTTAATTGATTATTCCGGTCTTTACAAAATGTGGAATCAAAAATGCGTGCAGGGGCTGGACCGGGACCAGGAAAAAATTTTTCACAGGATAAACTGGCTTCGCCGCCTGTGGATATTCAGTTTTGCTCCGGTTTAAATATCCCAAGTCCTGTTAAAGGGGAGTCTGACAAAATACACCAGCTTGGGTTCATTCAGAATTCCAAGGATCACAACCCGTATTGAAACTTTACTGCCAGTTTCAGGGTAATGGGGCCGGTGCCGGTTTCTCCGGGGCGTTTCACCCTTTGGCCGGCAAGGATGATTGCGGTTTTCGAGGCCTTGTCGATCAAAGGATTTCCGGAACTTCTTGTCATGTGAATCCCGTAAAAATTTCCGGCGGCATCTATGGAAAACGCATATTGCGCATTCCCGATCAGCCGCTTCATCTGATCTTTATCCAAATCTTGAGATAAAAACTTGCACCGGTTGATCTCTTCTGTGACCTGTTTCAGATAGAGGTTTAAAATCTGCTTTCTGCGATTTTCGCCGCCCTGGCCGTCTGGGTCTGTGCCGTCTGCTGAATCGGCTGCCTGTTCAATAAGCTGCTGCAGGGCAAAGGATGTTTGTACCCAGGCTCTCCCCCGGCTGATCTTAAAGGGTGTCAGGTCGATATTGCCGTAAGAGTTTAAGCTCTGGGGAAAAGAGGCACCCAGAAGAATCCAGTGGATAAAACATGAAACCATCAGGCAGCAAATTTTAAGATGGGCGGCCGACATTTATCCCTCTATGGTTTCCATGGCCTGGTTGTTGCGATAATCAGGTCTTCAAATCCGGCGGTCTTGACCATATCTGCGGTCTTGATAAAAACAGCGACCTGGGCAAGGGGAGAACATTCAAGGATAATCCGGGCAGAAGACCGCCCATTGCGTGTTGTGTTGATGTTTTTCAGTTTAAAGGACAACTCCCGCATATCGATCAACTGATCATCAAAACGAAGGGTATTATCTTTCATGATGCGGATTCGATGTGAAGGACCTGAAATCGGTGTGACCGTGGACGCCTGGGGAAGATCCATTTTAATCCCCTGGACGGTGAACACCGATGACACCACAAAAAAAATCAGCAGGATAAATACAACGTCGAGCAGGGGCGTGATATCGGGTTTTGCCGGTTTGGGTACCGGATCAGTCAGCTGAATCATGATTATAAGATCCTGTTGGCATAGCACTCCATTTCAAATGCAAGTTGACGGACCTTGGCGGTGAACCACTGGTGGGCCAACAGCGCTGGAATTGCAATGACAAGGCCTGCCGCAGTGGTCAAAAGTGCATGCCAGATCCCGTCGGCAAGCAGGCCAATATCCATGCCGGCATGGGAGCCAGCCAGTTTTGAAAAGGCCTGAACCATGCCGACCACGGTTCCTAAAAGCCCTAACAGCGGCGCAACCGTAGCAGTGGTGGACAAGAAATCAATGCTTTTATTAAAGGAGAATAAAATTTCTTTGGCTGCCAGTGTTGTTTTCTTCTCTTTTTCCGTAACGGACTCGTCGCTGAAAAGTGCGTCAAAAAAAGGGGCAAACACGCCGGGGGTTTCAGGCGGTGTTGATGCCGCGCCCTTCACCGGAAAGGGGTGGCAGATAAAAAAAATCCATCTTTCCAGGATAATTGCAAGCGCCGGGATGGATAACACGATCAAGGGCCACATCATCATGCCGCCCTGGGCAACCACGTTCATGCCAACACCCCTTTTTGAAATACGTGTTGTTCAAGGTTCAGGCCGATAAAGACCAGAAAATGATCCCCTGTCTCTTCTCCGGCAAAGGGCGTGATCCGGCAGGTGCCGGGGGCATACTGAAAGACCATTGGCCCGGACCGGCCATTGAACCGGGCAATGCCTTTAACCCTGAGAATCTGCTCTCCTGCCCCCTTGATTAGGGCATTAAGCTCAGCCTCATCAATGGGGTGATCAAGGGTAACAAGCCGGGTTTCTATCTGGTCGTCTTCATGGGTGGCATGGGTGCCCGGGATGTAAAAAAGCGGACGGCGCGGGGAATTGCGAAAATTAGCCCCATAAAGCACGCCGGGATGGACAGCGCCGTGAATGGTCTGGCGGACCGCTGCCACCGGGTTCAGCTGCCGGATCTGTTTTTCAATGCCATCAAGGTCAGCTCCCGGCAGATCGCATTTATTGACAAGGATTACATCTGCCAGACGCACCTGATCCCTTGCCACCCCAAAGCGTTCCAGGGTGTGTTGGCCTTGTGAGCCGTCCACAAGGGTGGTGACGGAACCGAACTCAAAAAGATCGTCAAGCTCCTGGAGTTCTGAAAGGATATTGGCAGGATTGGCTAGGCCTGTGGTCTCCAGCACAATAAAATCAGGCGCAAACCGGTCCAGGATATCGGAAAGCGCGGCCCGAAGATTACCCGCCAGGGAACAGCAGACACAGCCTTCGTCCATCTGGGTAACGGCATAGGTCTGGTCCAGCAGGGCCGCATCCAGTCCCTTTTCGCCAATCTCGTTTTGTATCACCGCCACAAAATTGTTGGCTGCGGTCTGGGCCTGGATAAAATGGTCCAGGAAACTGGTTTTTCCCGTGCCGAGAAATCCTGTCAGCAGAATAAACCTGGGCTTGGTCATGAGACCCACAGCTTTTTTGTCCAGGCTGCTGCCGGTCCCGGTCAGACCCGGGGTCCACCACAGTTCATTTTCAAAAGCGCGGGGAAAGGGCATCTGGCCGGTCCAGGCGATATTGGTGAAAGAATCTTCCCAGTCCGGCACACAGGATTTTTCTGGGTTACTGAAATAGCCAAGTGTTAATCGCTGCTCTTCAGTTTCAAGAAAGCAGCGCCTATTTTCTTTTTTCCGCGTCCGGGAATAAAAACAGGAAGGAACTGCACCAAGGGTGTAGGAAAAGGAGGCGGCCAACGGCTTGAAAAATGCCATGCAAATATCAAAGGCGGGCAGATCCTGATCTATGCCCCCGGGGGCTACAGCCTGAAACAGGCCGTTTTCATTTTCTATTTCAATGCCCTTTTCAGCAATCCACCCCAGGCGGTGCAGGGCTTGAAACGAGATAAAAATGCCATGATCCGATTTCAGGCACTCAACGCAACCGATATGAAAGAGTCCTGCAAAATCATCGTGGTCAACGAAATTTCTGACTTTCTCCATATAATCCGGGGCCAGGGCACAGATGCCTGCTTCAATGGAATACTTTTCCACCAAAGCCTCTTCCGGTCCAGGATAATAGCTCAATAGAAACCGGGCTGCATGGCAAGGATCCGGGTCAACGGGATAAAAGGAAAAGACACCCGGCAGGTCATGGACCTTTGCGGTGAGACTGCCCGGACGCAACCCCGGAGTGATGGATTCGTGAATACCGCGCCACCCCAGGCGGTGGCGAATCCCCGGGATATATGTTGACCGGATCAGCACAGCCCTTGCTAGTTCATAGCCAGCCAGTTCCGGCGAATTCACCACACAAGGCGGCAAAAGGGTGTCAAGCCTGCAGGCAGGATATGTTTGAGTCATTTCCCGGTCTCCTTAAAAAATTAAGATGTCCAGGGAGGACCCATCCCCTGGACACAACAGTTGAAACAATCTATCCGAAGGTAATGACATCTCCATTACCAAGATAGGCTTTATCTTTGGAACGGAACCGTGCAGAACCTTCGACAACGGGATAGCCTGCAGAAATGAACTTTTTGGCACACAGAACGCCGGTGCAGTGATTGCACCCGATCCGTTCAAACCCGTAATTTCTCAATGAGATCACAAGGTCGTCATACTTGGGATCCCAATCCTCAAAGGGTGAGATATGAAGCCCGCCGTATATGCCGTGGAACTGGTCCTTTTCATACTTCAGCTCGTTGTGCGCCGTTTCCGCAAACTGGATGATACCCTGGTGGCAGCACCCGGTCACGGAAACAAGTCCTTTATCCTTTACATTGAAGTATATGGACTGTTCTCCGTAAACCCTGCAGATGATGGGTACCGGGAACACATAGGTGGCCATACCGGGTATGTGTTTATACAGGCCGTTCTTGACCTCCACCAGCTTGCCGGTGTGCCCTGAATCCTTGATATACTTCTTTCCTTCGGGGTAAAAACCTTCAGGGATATAAATGGTGATTGTGGGGTCATATTTCAGGGTTACAGGCAGGCCCCAGTAGTGGTCAAAATGCTCATGGGAGATAAACAGGGCTTCGATTTCCCGATTTTCCAGCATCTTGTCGATCCCTTCCCGCTTAAAGCATTCATCCATCCATTTATAGGACCAGCCGGAGTCCAGCAAAAATTTACGCTTGTTGCCGGAAAGTTCTTCAACTTCCAGCAGACAGGCGTATCCGCCGGCGTTTTCCGGATTGACTGATTTTTTTGCAATAATCTGCCAGGCCTTGTCCAGGTCATGGGGAATAAGGTCTTTGATCTGCTGGATACCTGCTTCATAGGATCCCTTGCCAAGGCCTGTGCCGTTGCCGAAGGGCGGCCAGTTATAGGTGTACTGGTTCACCAGCAGGCCCCCGGCACCTTTGATGTCGCCCATGAGTACGTGGTTGTCAAACCAGCTGGTTTCCGAAATATTGGTCACCTTGATGTTTCTGCAGGCGCCGATATCAACCATTTTTCTCCCTTTTTGGGGAAAAAGCTTTTTCCTCATTCCGGAATACGAGAACAGTCCCATGGCAGCCAGGGCACCAATACCCGTTCCGGTAACCGCACCCTTTAGAAAGTCCCTTCGTTGTATATTTTCAGACATGTTGCCTTCTCCTGTTAATTTTATTTAGGTATGATATCAATGGCCTTGTACATTGCAGGCAGCATCATAACAAACACGGCGTAGACAGCCACACCAACGGCTAAACCGAAGCCCACACCTGTCACGTATTTGGGCGTCACCTGAACCTGGGCAATTTTCTGTTTCATCCGGGCGTGATCCTGTGCAATCTCGTCCTGGGTTTTAGGCACCATTTTCCATGCCGGCCAGTTGTCCATGAACCAGTGATGGGCAAGCCAGATATTTATCAGCCATATGGTTGGAATCATGGGAAACTGCTGGGGATGGGAAAACCCTTTCTGGGTGCCCAGGAAAACGTGGGAGATTTTGTAGTAAACAATATACAAAAGTATGGCAGCCACAAGGCAGACAACCGTTCGAACGGCCACATTCACCGGCAGGCTGAACTTTTCCGGCCAATTGTCGCAGTAAAAGTTCAGAAACAGAGAGGGAACCAGGAAAAAGATGGCCATTTCACCCACATGCAGCCATCTCCAGTCCGGTGCAAAATCCCGGCGGGTTCCCCTGATCGCTTCGCCCCAGGTCAGTTCCTGGGCAAAATAGAGGAAAAAATGCATGGCAACGGCAATCAGGATGATTCCCAAAAAGGTGGCAATCCGCCTGGCCCAGTCGTTTTTAATCATACAAAAGGGATAGCGTTCCCAGATGGTCTCCACAAGCCAGACCACCACGGTGCAGCACATGATCCAGGAGATGTGGAAGTTGCCTGATACGGTATCGGCAAAGTCCCCCCAGTAAGGCGGTGCAATGGAGGTAAAATACTGCCAGGGGTGGTACAAAATACCCATGTGGGAGTGCATGGTCACAAAATAAACCACTGTAGACATAAAAAAGGTCAGCACTAAAATGGAAAATCCCCTGGCCGGCTGGGGCAGTTTCTGCCAGGGAGCGCTTTCCATGGCAACCACCCAGGAAGGTGAAAGCCAGGAGGCAATGGCAGCAAACATCAGGATGGCCAGGCAGGCATACTCTGCCGCAAAAAAGCTGGTCACACCGGGCAGTTTCTCAAGCTGTGCCGGATTGAAATAGGCCAGCCCGAAGTTGCCCAGAAATGCCTCAAAGAACCCTTTTATAAGTGTGAGTAAAATCACCACGGAGATCAGGGTGAGCACAGGCCCCTTGACCAGCGGATGGGTTTTTTCAAGCCACTTTCTGTTAAAGGGCCAGTAATCAAAAATATAGACCATCCAGATCATCATGACCAGCCACCACCGGCAGTACATATAGCCGACATATGGCGTGTACATCCGCATAATCCCCCGGGGATCCTGAAAAATCCACCAGGTCGCATAAAAAATCGCCAGCGTGAAAACAAGGCTGACAACAGCGGGGACCGGGCCGGCCCATCGCTTGACAAGCTTGCGCTCCTCAAGGTATCCTTCTCCAAACCTTTCCATAAAACCTCCTCTAGTTAAGATTGCGGGTTGCGTCAGGTTCGGGCGGATCGTTTGATTACCAGTCCTTCAATCCGCCCTTTTTTCTCCTGTTACATTGTCTTCTATTTTAAAATATCATACTGCCTTATCTTCCATGCCGGGCCGCCCCAGGGCGTGCAAAACGAAATTTTCTATTTTTTCTTTGTCTTTTTCAGGATCAAGCCCCAGCCGTTCCGCCTCCAGGGCTAAAAGCGCCGGTGCCAGATCAGAGGAAATCTGAGATGTGATGCATGGTTGTGCAACGGGCTCACTTTGAAACGGCCCCACCCAGCTTTGGAACAGGTCCGCAGCTGTTCCTGCCATCTGATTGAAAAAACGCCTGCGCCTATGGTTTTGAACGCTCTTGTATCCTCCTTATTTAGAATTGAGCCGAGGCCGGACAGGGCATTGTTACCGTTCCCGATAATCCGGTTTAAATGG
>NZ_JBFXHE010000226.1:0-7096 GCF_050177295.1 Desulfobacter sp. | reverse complement strand
GGATAATCAGCTTTCCCTGATCAATATCCATCCGGTTACACGGCGGATCATCCCCGAGCTTGCCACCCACTGGGCCTATGACCCTGATAAAAAGACCATGTATTTCAAGCTGGACCCTGGAGCCCTGTGGTCGGACGGGGTGCCGGTTACGGCCAGGGATTATTTGTATACCCTTACATTTATGCGGTCCGAATATATTGTGGCACCCTTTTATAATGATTACTACACCCGGGAGATCGAATCCGTTATTGCGTTTGACGATCACACCATTGCGGTAAAAAGCACCAAGGCCGTGCCAGACCTTTATCTGAAACTTGGCATCAGCCCGACGCCCGAACATTTTTTTAAAACCCTTGGAGAGGACTTTCTATCCCGGTTCAACTGGGCCATTGTGCCCAATACCGGGGCTTACCAGATCAGCGATTTTAAAAAAGGGCGGTTTATTCGTTTTCTTCGTAAAAAACAGTGGTGGGCAAAAAACCTGCGGTATTTTAAAAACCGGTTTAACGTGGATTCGGTGCTTTTCACGGTAATCCGTGACGTCAACATGCAGTGGGAATATTTTAAGAAAGGCCGGCTGGATACCTTTGGTATGGTGCTGCCCAAATTCTGGCACCAGAAATCCAACACCCCGGTTATTAATAAAGGATATGTGGAGCGCATCTGGTTTTTCAATGACCTGGAACAGCCGTCCAGGGGACTCTGGCTGAACCTGGACCGGCCCATATTCAAGGATATCCGGGTCCGGCAGGCCTTTGCCCATGCCATGAACATGGATAAGGTGATCAAGCAGGTTTTACGGGGTGATTATTTCCGGCTGCCCCAGGCTTTTTACGGGTATGGAGAATATACGGATTATACCATCAAACCCCGTGGATACGATATTTCAAAGGTTGAAGCGCTGATGAACCAGGCCGGCTGGAAAAGAGGGCCGGACGGCATCTGGCAGAAAGGGGATATGCGGTTTTCCGTCACCGTGACCTATGATCTGGAGGAGTATATGCCCCGGCTGGCCGTATTGAAGGAAGAAGCACTCAAGACCGGCATTGACCTGGAACTCGAGCGTCTTGATCCCACGGCCATGTTCAAGAAAACCCTGGAAAAAAAGCATGATGTCGTCTGGATGGGGTGGAGTGCCGGCATGCGGCCCTCCTTTTGGCAGGGGTGGCACTCGGACAACGCACATAAACCCCAGACCAACAACATTACCAACACGGACGACCCTGAACTGGACAAGCTCATTGACCGGTACCGGGACAGCCTGGATGAGCAGGAACGCATCAATCTGTCCAGAACGATTCAGAATAAGATACATGGTATCTGTGCCTATGTGCCTTCCTATATGGTGCCCTATGTCCGGCTGGCCTACTGGCGGTGGATGCGGCTGCCGGAATTTCACGGCACCCCTGTGTCCGGTAGCCTGTTTGATGCTTTTGCCCCGGATACGGGCGGGCTTTTCTGGATTGATGAACACCTTCGGCGCCAGACCCTTGCCGCCGTGAAAGGCAGGCAGGTATTTGCCCCTGTTACCATCATTGACGACAAATATAAAAAAAAGGTTCGGCCGGAATGAATCAACCGTATCGTCCTCCGCTTTTAGCCGTTAAACATCTTGGGGTTGCATTCCAGACCGACCAGGGACAGGTCCTTGCCGTGGATGATGTCAGCTTTGAACTTGAGTCCGGCCAGGTGCTGGGCATTGCCGGGGAATCCGGGTGCGGCAAGAGTGTGACCGCCTTGGGTTTGATGCGGCTTTTGCCAAGGCCTGTGTCAAAAATCAAAGCAGGTGAAATCCTGTTTAAAGGAGAAAATCTGCTTGATTTGCCCATTGACGAAATGCATAAAATCCGGGGTAAAAAAATATCCATGATTTTCCAGGAGCCCATGACCGCATTAAACCCGGTTCATACAATAGGCCGGCAGATTGCTGAAAGTTATTCCCTGCATTTCCCCGGCATGGGGGCAAAAGAAAAAAATACAGCGTCGTCGCAGATGCTTGAAAAAGTAGGTATCGCCGATGCCCGGCAGATCATGAAAAAGTATCCCCATCAATTGTCCGGCGGGATGCGCCAGCGGGTAATGATCGGCATGGCACTTGCCTGTGAACCGGATATCCTTATTGCCGATGAGCCGACCACGGCCTTGGATGTAACCGTACAGGCCCAGATTATGGACCTTATTTTTCAATTCCGGGATGCAACAGGTATGGCTGTGATTTTAATTACTCATGATCTTGGACTGATCGCAGAGAACTGTGACAGGGTCGTTGTCATGTATGCCGGCACCGTTGCAGAGAGCGCTTCGGTGACAACCCTGTTTCGTCAACCGTTTCACCCGTACACCAAAGGACTTTTGCAATCCATTCCTTCCCTGACGCAAACGGCGAAAGAACCGCTTCCCACCATCCCCGGCAATGTGCCTGCTTTGTCTGAAATGCCTGCCGGGTGCCGGTTTGCCAAACGCTGTAAAAGAGCATTGATGCAGTGCAAAGACCAACGCCCCGGGCTGATGCCTGTATCTTCCGGCCATTTTGCCGCGTGCCACCTGGTTCATGATGGCGAAAAAAATCAAATTTTAATAAATAATCCTTGATTTTTAAGCAAAAGCTAATAATATACATTCAAAGCTGCGGATTACAGGGCTTTTAAAGTTTCGTTCTAAGGACTGGACCCCATTTGTTGGCGTAGAAGGACCTGAGTTTGAAACTAAATTTATTCACTAAAAGTAAGGAGAGAGTCGCAATGGCAAATGGGATCGTAAAGTGGTTTAATGATGCAAAGGGATACGGATTTATCGAACAGGAGGAGGGGCCTGACGTATTCGTTCATCATACCGGCATCAATGCATCAGGCTTTAAATCTCTTAATGAGGGTGACCGGGTCACTTTTGATGTGGAGGACGGACAGAAAGGACCTGCAGCAGTCAACGTCACTGTTCAGTAAGTCTATTCTCAAAGGGTTTTTGGATAATATGAGTCTGTTCAGAAACCCTTTTTTATGTCCATATCATCTGCCTTTAAATGTTTTGTCTGTTACCATAACCCCTGTTCCCCATATTTAAAAAAAATTAAAATAGAATACTTTTTGTAATAATTCAACCCCAAAATGCTTTTTTTGTTTTATTTGTGGCGAATTTCTTTCAGGATAAGGTCTCCGTCACGGTGTGAATCTACAGGTTTTGAAAAATAGTATCCCTGGATAAAGTCGCAGCCGATCCCCTGGAGCGTCTCAAGTTGCTCATTGGACTCAATGCCCTCGGCAATAACTTCAAGATCCAGATTTTGCGCAAGGGTGATAATGGCTTTGGCAATTTCAAGATTTTCATGGTGCCGGTTGATGTCATTTACAAGAGACTTATCCATTTTCAGAAAAAATACAATGGGGTGATAATACAGGGTGAGTTGTTCTTTTTTCAGGGCGGTTTTTAGATCGTTTTCAAGCTGCAGTGCATCATGGACCATCTGTTGAAGTTTTTTGCCGAATATCCTGAATCTTGATTTCCCCGTTGCCTTGGCCCGGTACATGGCAATATCCACGTCCCTTAGGATATCATCGGCCCGGATGTAAGAACTCGTGTCAACTATAATGCCGATGCGTATAATTGGTCTTCCAGGGCCTTTCGTTCGGTGATGTCCTGGTAAATGAAAAATTCGCCTTCAATACTGTTCTTGATCATGATGGGAAAGCCCACAAGGCAGGCCGCCAGAATGCCGGTGACCTGTACCAGAAGCTGGGCCAGAAAGCTTAGACCTGTGCCAAGAATCTGCGGGTCTCCGAAAAGTGCCACGGCAAGGGTGCCCCAGATGCCGCATCCCAGGTGGACCGGCACAGCGGAAACAGCGTCATCAATGCGGTAATGGAAGAGAATTTCTTCGATTACCAGACACAAAACCCCAACTTTACCGTATATGGAAAAATTGGGGCTTTGTCAACAAAGCCCAAGGCGATGGTAACTGGTGTACTGCAGATCATTTCCCTTTTATTTTATATGACTTCCTTTGATAACCTTAGCTTTGCCGAATCAATCCGGTATGGTATTATCCTTTTTAAAATTTGGTGATGCAAGAAATAAATGTACACATTAAAACGGCAGGTTACAACATGATAAAGCCCCCCTTTCCGGATTCCGCTCAGATCCATGTGTTCTACACCCGGGCAGACCAGATATCTGATCCCTGTCTTTTAAAACAATACAGGGCCTGCCTTTCCCCTGCTGAAATCCAGAAGACGGATCGGTACCTGAAGCAATCAGACCGGCACTTGAGCCTGGTGTCCAGGGCCCTGGTGCGGTATTTGATTTTTGAACTGAGCGGAAAACATCCCCGGTCCCTTCGCTTTTCAACCAATGAATATGGCAAACCCTTTCTTGTTGAATTGCCGGATATTCATTTCAATCTTTCCCACAGCCATGGCGCGGTAGCCTGCGCCTTGTGCCGGAGTGCTGCCGTGGGTGTGGATGTGGAGGATGTGGGGCGACACACGGATCTTTCCATTGCCAATCGATTTTTCTCTTCATCCGAAGCCGAACTTGTATCTAAGGCATCAGGCCTTGGAAAAACAGAGCTGTTTTTTGATATCTGGACCCTGAAAGAAGCCTATATCAAGGCGGTTGGCAAGGGATTATCCATTCCTCTGGACAGCTTTTCCTTTAATGCGGGCGACCCTGTTATTCAAATTTCTTTCAGTGATACCGGCCAGGCTGATCCCATGTGGCAGTTTTCCCAATGGCGGCCCGAGCCCGGCAAAATTGTTGCTGCCGCCGTTCGTTCCGCGTCTCCCATTGTTTTTAAACACTTTTGGTGTGTTCCGTTTATGGGTGTAGGCCCCAACCATGCGGATACGCTGATCCAATCCGGTTTTTCAAAATGTATTTTTTCTTGACGTATAAGTGCCCCGGATTTATGCTTGCCCATTGATGGTTCAGGCGTATTGCACAGGCTCACTTGAGAATAGGATTTCTAATGAACATACCCCAGATAGTCAGTCCGGACGGTTACATTGATACCATTGGCCCGCGTACGTCCGGAGACGCGCACATGGATGTTCGGTTTCTGTTTCCCAAGGTGTCGGATTATATTATATCCTCCTTAAGGGAAGGCAAACCCTGGTTTTTTTCCGGTAGAAGCGGCAATGCCCAGATGGGACTGCTTACGGACACCCACATGCCTGGTGAAACCCCGCCGGTGCCGGAAATTGACGGATCAAAGATTCTGCTTTCCGGAATAATCCGAAATCTGAATCCCTTTTTGACCAATGCCCTGGATTTGTTTGAAACCGGAGATGAGATCGGCCGGCTCGTGGTCATGGACCCGGAACTGCGCATCCGGGATGTCCGCCATTATCTTCATAAACGGCTTTTTGTGGGCAACCGGGTGGGCAAGGGATATTATGAAGGATTTGATATCTGCCAGGAAACCGATTCTTTAACCGGGAAAAACTGCGATTATATTGAGGTGGCGCTCTCGTCTTTCCAGTATTGTTTTGAACCGGCAGCCATGATCCGGTCAAGTATTGGTGCGGTGATAAAAAAGGGCCGAAGCGCCCTGAATACCATCCGGTCCAAGGTGCCCATGGATCCGGATCATGCCCTTCTCAATCCGGGTGCACTTTTTGTGGGGGCCATCAAGATATCTTTGGGCGATATTTACGGGATCATTGATGCCGTGGTCATCCCGGAGAAAGATAATATTATCCATCTGCCTGCCAGGGTGCTGGATC
Source organism: Desulfobacter sp. (assembly GCF_050177295.1). Lineage (NCBI taxonomy): Bacteria > Pseudomonadati > Thermodesulfobacteriota > Desulfobacteria > Desulfobacterales > Desulfobacteraceae > Desulfobacter > Desulfobacter sp. The sequence goes on along the minus strand of NZ_JBFXHE010000226.1, from coordinate 1,379 downwards.
CTTTCCGTACCTTCAGGGACCGGCAGGTGGAACTGTATCATCTGGGGAAAACACCTGTTGTTTTAAGTGATATCCGTATCCGCATCCGGTTTTTCAGAAGTCAAAACCCCTTGACAGTACCCCTGGAAAAGGCCAGAGTAAAGGAAGGATACCGGCTGTGCGATCTGCTCACCCATGCCGAGGTATCCAATCTGTTCGATATTCTGGACGAAAATGCCATGGGCCTGATCCTGAACAAAGGGAATTTCATCCAGGTGCCCCGGGCCCTGGATACCAAAGGGGAGGCCCAGTTGGAGATCATTAAAAACTGTCTGGCAAAAAGTAGCCAGCGCCGCCATGAGCCCTTCATCCCCGATACCGTGGGCCACAGGCTCAAGGAGACCCTTGGCAAGCTGTCCGTTCTGGGCGGGGTCAATTCCCGGGTGTTCATCGGCCGGGGGTTTCCGGAACGGGAAGTGGTGGATGCGCTGCGAAGAACCGGATTATGCACGTTTCTTATAAATGCGGAAAATCCATGTTTTGCCGACGACGATATACGGCACATGATCTCTTTGACCCATGCCGGGCAAGCCAGGTGCGAGTTCATGCGGTACGATCCTGTGATCGACAAGCTGTATTCATTTTACCACGGGTGCTTCATGGAGCCCGACGACTGGGAGCGCTTTGACCGGGTAAGGTTCTGGTTTGCCTTTTACGGGTCACATACAAATGCTGTGGACAACCGTCTGACCATTGACCTGATCAATCGTCTGGCCCTGCGTTTAGGGGATGAAATGGGCATTGTCCATGGTGGCGGCCCCGGCCTGATGAAGGAGGCCAATGATCTGGCCCGCCAGCATAATATCATGAGCGTGGGCATCGCCATTGATCTGGAAGGGGAAAACCAGGCCTCTTTAACCACCTGTGACGGGTTGATTAAATATAATGAAGGCCTGCGCCTGGTGCGTCAGGATCATCTGCAGAAACTGAGCAATCTGCCTGTGATCAACACCGGTGGGTACGGCAGTGCCGAGGAGTTGAGCATCACCATCACATCCATGAAAATTCATGAAAATCCTCTGGCACCTGTCATCCTTCTGGATCCGGATAATTTATGGGAAAATGCCAGAAAGCAGACCCAGAAAATCGCAGATAAAAAATACGGGCCCGCCTTCATCCCCCATCTTGTGAAATCCTGTAAGAATGCAGCCCAGGCAGAAACCCATCTGGTTGAATTTTTATCAGATCCTGAGATCTGGTATGAGAAAAACAAAATACCGGCCCAAAGCGTGGAAACGGCAAGAATCAAAGCGGCAAGAATCCGGCGGTCCTTTTTAAGTATTGAGGATGTGGAACTGTTTTACACACCCAGTCCGCGGCTTTCATCGGTACGGAGCATT
>NZ_JBFXHE010000225.1:0-7105 GCF_050177295.1 Desulfobacter sp. | reverse complement strand
ATATTTTTGAAGATTTTTTCGGTTTTGGCGGCGGACGAGGCGGCAACCGGGCCAGGCGGGGATCAGATCTGCGCTATGACATGACCATAGATTTTATGGAGGCTGCCTTTGGTACGGAAAAGACCGTCTCCATACCAAAGATGGAAACCTGCGACGGGTGCAACGGGTCCGGCGCCGCACCCGGCTCCTCTGCAGAAACCTGCTCCCACTGCCGGGGCACGGGACAGTACGTCCAGAGCCAGGGCTTTTTCAAAGTCAAAACAACCTGCCCCTATTGCAAGGGCAGGGGGACAATTATTCCCCATCCCTGTCCCAAATGCCGGGGCGGCGGCCGCATGGAAATCACCCGCAAGGTCCAGGTCAAAATTCCTGCCGGTGTGGATGTGGGGTCAAAGCTGCGTCTCACCGGAGAAGGCGAGGCCTCCGGCACGCCCAACGGCCCGTCAGGTGACCTTTACGTGGTAATTAACGTTAAACCCCACAAGTTTTTTCAGCGGGACAGAACCGATATTATCTGCGCCATTGATATTTCTTTTATCCAGGCCGCCCTTGGTGCTGAAATCACCGTACCCACGCTGGTGGGAGAAAAGAAATTGACAATCCCCGCCGGGACCCAGTATGGAGAGTCTTTCCAGTTCAAAGGAGAGGGTATTGCCTCTTTGAGAACCGGCCGGCGCGGGGATCAGATTATCAAGGTGATCGTTAAAACGCCGACCAAGCTGAGCCCGAAACAAAAGGATCTGCTCGAAGAGTTTGACAAACTGGATGCAAATAAAATATCAAACAAGCTGAAAAATCTGTTTAAAAACCTGTGATAGCGAAGGAACCGGATGGGGGGATATGTTTGAATTAAAGGTTAAAACCCAGTTTGCCGGGGCCCACCAGCTTGCCATGGTGGGCCGGAAATGTGAGAACCTGCACGGACACAACTGGCAGGTGGAAGTATATGTCAAGGGCGATCAATTGAACGCCGCCGGGGTGCTGGTTGATTTCGGAGATATCAAACGGGCGGTCCGGGCTGTTGTGGACGGGGAACTGGACCATAAATTTTTAAACGAACTGCCTGCCTTTGAAGACGAACAGCCCACGTCCGAACGTATTGCCGTTTATATTGCAGACAAGGTCCAGGCATACCTGGACAAAGATCTGGACGAAAAAGTCGTGGTCTCCAGGGTCATGGCCTGGGAATCCGATGATGCCTGCGCGATTTATTATCCTACCCCGATCGTGATGCAATGATTTTTTTGGCCGGAATCAGTCCGGTGGCCGCGGCTGATACAATGTTGCCGGCAACCCCCGGGCCGTCACCTGCCACGTACATGCCCTTGATTTTGGTTTCCAGGTGCGGTGTGGTTTCAATCTGAGTGGCAAAGAATTTGATCTCCGGGGCATAGAGCAGGGTTTCATCGTTGGACACCCCGGGCAGCACCAGGTTTAAGGTCTCCAGCCCCTGGACTAGATTGGACAGGATCCGCTCGGGCAGAGCCATGGCAATGTCCCCGCACACCACATTGGTCATGGTGGGCGCGATATAGCCTTTGTTGATCCGGTTCCAGGTGGATCGTCTGCCCCGTTTCAGATCCCCGAACCGCTGGAGAATGGGCTTGCCCCCGCCGATGATGGTGGCCAGACGCCCGATGGATTCCCCGTAAGCCTGGTTGTCCGTGACCGGTTCAGTGAGGACCACCTTTGACAGAAAGGCAAAATTGGTATTGCTTGATTTTTTATCTGAATAGGCATGCCCGTTGACGCAGACAAAATCCTGGTAGTTTTCCAATGCCACAAAACCGCCCCGGTTGGTGCAGAATGTCCGGGTCAGATCATCATAGGTGCGGGTGCGGATGAAAAAGGTGGGGTCATAGATCACATTGCACAGATCATCCATGATATCGTTGTGCACCTCCACCCGGATACCGACTTCTATGCCCCGCTGGCTCAATTCAATACCATGCTTAAGGGCCAGGGATGACACCCAGTTGGCCCCGATGCGGCCCGGTGCCAGAATTACGTTGCGGGCATGATAAGATCCCTTGTCAGACACCACCCCCTGGATACCCCCATCTTTTTCAATAATGTCTGTTACATTCTCACGGGTGCGTATCTCAAGTCCTTTGGACTGGATATAGTCGGCCATGCCCGTGATGTAGCCCGGCAGCTTGTCACTGCCCAGATGCTTTTGCCGGATGAGCAGAAGATCAATGCCGAACCGCTTGGCTTCCTTTCGGATGCGTTTTGCCTCATCCATATTGGTGGGAAATACCTGGGCATCCATCTTAAACCGGGTAAAAATCTCTTCGGTTTCATCAATCAGTGCCTGGGCCTGGGGCATGGGCATGAACTGGGTGAGATCGGTTTTCCCAAGTTTTGGGATAAAATTAAGTTTTCCATCGGAGTACAGGCCGGCCCCGCCAATGCCGGACAGAATATTGCACGGATCGCACTGGGCACATTTCTGTACTTTGCTGATGGGGCATTTGCGTTGCTGCGACGCTCTTCCCCGTTCAATGAGCAAGACTTTGAGATCCGTATGTTCCATCAGATGATATGCCGCAAACAGCCCTGCGGGCCCGCCGCCCACAATAATTACGTCATACGTCATATTCAACCTTTGAAGATTCATTTTCCATGACGTCCTCCTTTATAAAATAACTATTTGATATTAAAGCATAAACACCTCATACCAACCTATCTTAACTAATCAGGAGATTAACCTTTTTATTATGTTGAAATCAATGAAATTTATTGTTCGGATCTCATATGGACTTCTTCATGCGCTTCATGGTCAAAAAAATAAATACCAGCAAAATTTAGACTCTATAAGCCGTATGAAGCATCCGACATCAAACTGCAAGCAGATTATATGAGATTGCTCTGGCGGTCAGGCATTTGGATTGATTTCTCCTCCCGGGTCTGATAGGCTTATTATTAAAATCGCCCCGCTTTGATCGCAACAACGCCGCTATTGTAACTCGCAAGTTCCCAATCCAAGCGGCACCAGAAGTTTTCCGGGGCAGATAGGCCCTTATTTAAACCGGACCGCTGTAATGCAACATATTATCCCTTCAGACGAATATTGGATATCCCGCTTGTCCGGCGACCGGTTCATTCCCATTGTGGAACCGTGTGCCGCCGCAGCCCCAAGGGAGGAAACCATGAACGCTGACATTTCATGCATCCTATCTTACCTGTACAATGGCAGAGGAATGAATCCCAGAGAATACCAGTGGTCAGGCATTGAAGGAATAATTAAAACCCGCCTTTCGGAGCGGGGCATCAGCCGGACACAAGACTATATAAATGTCCTGGAAACGGACCCGGAGGAATGGCAGACCCTTATCAGCCGTCTGACCATCCATGTCAGTGAGTTTTTCAGAAATCCGGTGACCTTTGAGGTTCTTTCCGAAATCGTTCTCCCCGCCCTGATGACCAGGAAACTCAAAACGCCCTGTCCCTGCATCCGGGTCTGGTCATCCGGCTGCGCCTGTGGGGAGGAAGCCTTTTCCATGGCCATCCTGTTGAAAGATTTTTTCAAGACAACAAACCGCTGTTTCGATGTAAGGATTTTTGCCACGGACATCAACCGTTCCGTTCTTAAAAAAGCGGGCAGGGGAACCTTTGACACCGAACAACTTAAAAACGTCAAACTCAAACACTTGAACCGGTACTTCACCAGACACTCAGCGCGTTACCAATTAGATCCCTCTATTTTAGATATGGTATCTTTTTCATATTATGATATTCTGGATACCAGAACCTATGTACCGCCTGAAAGTGTTTTTGGTAATTTTGATCTGGTATTGTGCAGAAATCTTCTGATCTATTTTCAGCAAGAGAGCCGAACTCGAATATTTGACAAGCTATTTCGCGCTTTGGCTTCCGGGGGATATCTGGTCCTTGGTGAAGCCGAATCGCTGCCGGAACAATACCATCCCAGATTCAGCCGGGAGCTGGGAAAGGTCCATATATATCAAAAGCACCAATAGGACCACGCCCTGGCGAAAAGGAAAGGAAACAAAATCCATGCACCTTTACAACCTGTCCATCAAGCATCGCATGATACTTTCATTTCTCCTGATCATCATTCTCTTTACCGGGTTTGCCATGACCTGTATCTACCAGATGAACGTCCTCAACGGCCTTACTGAAACGCTGTATACCCATCCTCTGCAGGTTTCCAATGCAGCTCTGGAAGCCAAAGCAGGGGTCCTTGCCATGCACCGGTCCACCAAGGACATCTCCACAGCCACGACCCAGGCGGATATTGCCCTGGGCATTGAAAAGGTCCGCCACAATGAGCAAAGGGTCTACCAGGAACTTGCGCTGATCAAGCAATTCATACTGGGGCAAGAGGGAAAGCAATTAATTGAAGAAACCATTGAATTCTTCGGCGGCTGGCGGCCCATCCGTCTTGAAATCCAACATTTTGTTCTCCAGGGGGATACAGAATCCGCCAACAGGATCACCCGTGAAAAAGGCGCCGATTATGTGATCCGACTTGAAAAGCGGATGGAGGAACTGGCCCGGTATGCCCGGAACAAGGCGGACGGTTTCATGGCTAAAGCCGAAAAGGTCCAGCAGCAGGTACACAGGGATATCCTGGCCTCCATCGTTCTTTTCGTCGTCCTGGCTCTGCTCATTAGTTTTTTTCTGTCGTCGAGCATATTAACCGCCATCACCGAGCTGCAGAAAACCATGGAGAGAATCGCCAGTACAGGGGACCTGGAAAAAACCCAGCCCAAGGGCAACAATGAAATTTCGGAACTGGCCCGCCATTTTAACATTCTGATCCAAAAGCTCCAGGAGCAGCTCTGGCTCCAGACGGAGGAAAACGCCCTGAAACAGACCCTGTCCGGTGACCTGGGTTTCGATGCCATCCTGGAAAAAGGGTGCCGGCATCTTTGCAGAAGCCTTAACGCCTGTGCTGGGGCAGTGTACACATTTGACAGTGAAAAGAACCTGTGCCGCCTCAGCCATTATTTCGCCCTTCCCGGGGGAAGCCAGTTCTCTGACTCTTTTTTTCCCGGCCAGGGAATCGTGGGCCAGGTAGCTGAAGAAAAAAAAGAGATTCTGCTGACCCGTCCGGGAGAAACGGAAGTCCTGGTGAACGCCGGTGCCCTGAACCAGGCACCGCATACCCTGATGGCCCTTCCCATGATGCATAAAAATACCTTGTACGGCGTGTTTGAAATCGCCTCTTTTGAATCCGTCAATTCCATACAGCAGCAATATCTCCGGTCATCTGCCAGGATCATGGCTGTGCTGCTTTTTGCAGCGGGAAAAAACGAGCAGGTCAAACGCCTGCTGGCAGACGCCCGAAAGACAAATGAACAGCTTAGGGCCCAGACCGAACAGCTCCAGGCATTGAATACGGAATTCCAGCAACAGTCCACGGAACTGAACCAGCAGAATATTGAACTGGAGTACAGACGCCGGCAGGTAGAAGAGGCCAACCGGCTAAAAAGCCAATTTCTGTCCAATATGAGCCATGAACTGAGAACCCCTCTCAATTCGGTGAATACTTTGTCCCGGGTATTGATCTCCCAGGCAGGGGAAAGATTATCTCCGGAGGAGAACAGCTATCTGGAAATCATTGAGCGAAACGGCAAACACCTTTTGTCCTTGATCAACGATATCCTTGATCTGTCCAAAATCGAGGCCGGGAAAATGGATCTGCATCTCACCCGCTTCTCCCTTGCCGCAGCCATTGACAATGTGGTTGAGACGCTTGTCCCATTGGCCCGGAAAAAGGGTATCGCATTGGAAGCAAAGCTGCCCGGATCCATCTCTTTGATCGAAAGCGATGAGGCAAAAGTCCATCAAGTTCTTGAAAACATCATTGCCAACGCCGTCAAATATACGGAAAAAGGCAGTGTCTGCGTTTCCGTCCTTGAACACCAAAATTATTTTGATATCAAAGTTGAGGATACCGGGATCGGCATTTCCACAAAAGATCTTCCCACCATATTTGAAGAGTTCCGCCAGGCAGACGGCACCACTACCCGGAAATTCGAAGGAACCGGCCTAGGCCTTGCCATTGCCTACAAAGCGGCCAGGCTTCTGGGAGGCGATGTCAAGGTTTCGTCTGTCATCGGCCAGGGAAGTGTATTCACTGTTCAGATTCCGGTAAGCTGTGACAGCGCAGTACCGGCGTCCTCTTCTGCCGTTGACGAACCGGCATTGCCTGATCTTCCCCCTGACCGCCAGGGCCATGCCATCCTCATTGTGGATGATGATCCGGAAATGCGCGGTCTTCTGGCCCATGCCTTTCAAGAGGCGGGCTATCCGACCCTTACAGCGGCAACAGGCCGGGAAGCCCTTAAACTTGCCGGAACCCGGCAGCCCCTGGCCATCACCCTGGATGTCGTCATGCCGGACATGGACGGCTGGGAAGTGCTGGTGCGTCTGAAGGAAAATCCAGATACCGCTCCTATTCCGGTTGTTATCATTTCGGTAACCGATGACAGGGACACCGGATCTGCACTGGGCGCTGTGGGATACATTACCAAGCCTGTAGATTATCAAAAGCTGATAAGAGAGATTAAAAAAATTCATAATACCCTACCTGTAACCGTAATGCTGGTGGATGACAATGACGCAGACCGGAATCAGGCCGCCCTGTGCATTTCCGAGGCCGGGATGCGGGTGATGGCAGCAAACAGCGGCAGACAATGCCTGGAGATGCTTGAAACAGACAAGCCTGACGTCATGGTTCTGGATCTGGTCATGCCCGGAATGGATGGATTCGAACTGGTTAAGGCTGTCCGGGGAAACCCGGAAACAGCTGATCTACCTATTCTGATCCTGACGGCAAAGGATCTGAGCCCCGGGGAAAAGGCCGTTCTGGAAGCAAATGTTTCCACCATTCTGATCAAAGACCACCGGTGCCCGAAACGACTTCGTAAGGATATCAAAACCATTTTGAACCGAATCCATACGTCCCCCAAATCGTCCCGAAACCATCCGGATGGGTCCAAGAGGATTTTGCTCGTGGAAGACAATGACGCTGCAGTGATTCAGGTAAAAACCGCTCTGGAATCCGGAGGGATCGCAGTTGATGCCGTATCGGACGGGCAGCAGGCCCTGGACTACCTTGACCATTCCATGC
>NZ_JBFXHE010000224.1:0-7122 GCF_050177295.1 Desulfobacter sp. | reverse complement strand
TGCCATGGGCATTCCCTCTTGTCGGCAGTGTGATGGTGAAACAGGTTCCCTGGCCTTCCTGGCTGTCCAGCATCAGACATCCGCCATGCTCGCTGATGATATTAAAACAGATGCTCAACCCCAGACCCGTCCCCTCGTCTTTTGTTGTAAAAAACGGGTTGAAAACTTCATTCTGTATTGATGCGGGGATGCCGGGTCCGGAATCCTGGATTCTTATAACCGCAGTGTCCCTGTTTTTGTTAATGCTGTCCATGGTTTCGGTGATGGTGATGCTGCCGCCTTTTTCCATGGCTTCGCAGGCATTGATGATGATGTTGGCCATGGCCTCCTTGAGCTGTCCGGCATCCAGCAGAACCTCGTCCAGGGGTTCACTGCGAACCAGGTGTACGGTGACACCGTAGGATTTCAGGCGCTGTTCCAGCAGTCTCAGGGTGTTGTCCACCACCTGGGATGGACTCTGCTTTTTCATGGTCAGTTTCGGGGGCCTGGAAAATTCCAGGAAGTTTTCCAGAATTTTGTTGATCTGCCCGATTTCCGTTGAGATGACGCTGATATTCTCCTTCTGGCCAAAGGACAGCTTGCCGGACCGCCCCAGGGAGAACAGCCTCATTTTAATGGAAGTCATGGGATTTCTGATGGAGTGGGCCATGCCTGCGGCAAGCCTGCCGACCAGGGCAAGTTTTTCCGACTGCATCAGGGTTTCCCGGCTCCGGACAAGTTCTGCATGGGTCTGTTCGGCATTTTCAATCAAACCGTGGACGCAGCTTTTCAGCGCCGCCATTTCGTTGCCTGACACCCGGCCGTCGCCCATTTGATCTGCCTCTGCCGCCAGTTTGCGGATAGGCCCGAGGATGTGGCGGGTGAAAATATAATTGATCAGAAGGCTGAGCAGCACCACGGTGACAATGGCCAGAAGACCGATATATCGCAGATGCCTGGCATCGGTCCGGCTGCTTTCCACGACAAGGTCTATGGACTTTTTATGTGCGGTTTTAAATTTTTCACATAGCTCAAAAATTTTGAAAAAATTTGCCCTGACCTCCCGGTGAAGGGCGGCCCCGGCACCTGGGTCGCCCTTTTCATACAAAGTCAATGCCCTGTCCTTGGCCTCAATATAAGCCGTATACATGGATTCAATTCTGGCAATCGCCTCTTTCTCCCAGGCCTTTGTGACCAGGGGCTTGGCGCAGGCCAGCTGGCTTTCAAAATCCAGTTTGAAGTTAGCCAGCTGCCTGAGCCATTCGGGATTCTTGTCCAGTAGATAATAGGACAGATATCCTTTCTGGTTGAGTAACGAGGTTTCAAGGGCTTCGGCGGCCTGGTACACAGGGATGTGCCTTGCAACAATGCCTGTGAACAGGTCTTCTGTATTATAGGTATACCAGATCATGGCAATACTTCCCATGACCGTTATTCCTAACAGCACGGCATTGGCAAAATATATCCTTTGCTTCAGGCTCATTGATAATATTTCCTTTTTTTCCTAAATATCTCCGGACCGCCGCAGGAGCAGCCGGGCTTCGGCCTTGCGGATGCGTTCTTCCTGTTCGTCCTTGCGCTTCCAGGCATTGGCCAGTTTTACGCTGATATCCTCAAAATCCGCCGGTTTCATCAGGTAATCAAAGGCCCCCTCTTTCATGCCTTCCACAGCTGTCTCCGTGGACCCGTGACCGGTGAGAAGGATCACTTCCACCAGGGGATGGCCTGCCTTGATTTTTTTCAAGGTCTCTATGCCGTCCATGCCGGGCATGCGGATATCCAGGATCACCACGTCGATTTCTGTTTTTTCAAGCAGGTCAAGGGCCTCTTGTCCTGAGTAGGCGGCAGACACCTTTTCCCCCTGCCGGGTGAGGCGCAGGGAAAACATCTCTACAAAATCTTTTTCATCATCAACGATCAAGATTTTAACCGGTATTTTTATCATGGGTTTTTCTCCTTAAAAAATGTATGAAAGAACTTGTAATTGTTTAACCGGAATGCCATTCAGGCAGGCAGATCGTAAAGGTCGCGCCGTGTCCGGGTTCTGATTCCACATGGATGCTGCCTGAAAGTCCGGTCATGATCTTGTGCACCACAAACAGCCCAAGTCCGGTGCCGGATTCATTTTCCGACACATTGGGTTTGGTGGTGAAAAAAGGATCAAATATCTTTTCCATATTTTCCGGCGTGATGCCGCTGCCGTTATCCCGGACTTCAAGGCAGACCGACTGCTCCCTTTTGTAAAGGGCCAGCCGGATCTGCCCACCGGTTTCCACGGCATCCACCGCGTTTTCTAAAAGATTGATCAATACCTGACGTACCTGGAACGGATCGGTGTACATCAGCATCTGGTGCTCAGGTTCAGTATCCCATTGTACAGATACTTTTTTAGCCTGTGTTTTCTGTTTGATCAACACCACGGTATCCTCGGAGAGCTGGCGGATGTCCACCGGGGCGAGATCATGGCTGTGTTTCCGGACATAGCCCAGCAGCTGGTGCGTGATCCGTCTGGCCCTGTCCACGCTTTTCTCTATTTTGTCAAGTCCCTTGAAAAGCATCTCTTTTTCCGGAATTTGGTCCGGACCCTCCAGCACCATGCGCATGAATCCGGCTGACTCCTTGATAATGGCTAGCGGATTGTTGATTTCATGGGCAATGCCTGTGGACATGGTGCCAAGGGTGGCTAAGCGCTGGGTATGGATCATGCGTTTTTCCAGACGCCGCCTGAAGATTTTATCCCGCTCCCGGGCCGCCTCCAGGCGTTTGAGTTCCCAGGCTTGGCGAATCTTGCCGGCCAGGTGGTCAATCTCCACGGGTTTGGACAGGTAGTCAAAGGCCCCGGCCTTGACCCCTTCCACCCCTTCGGTTACAGCGGCATTTCCGGTCAGAAAAATCACCTTCAGACCCGGATGGTATTTGTTGATGGCCTTAAAGGTCTCCATGCCCGACATACCGGGCATCTTCATATCCAGCACCACCACATCGGCTTCATTGCCGCCGAGATATTCCAGGCAGGAGGTGCCGTCCGGTGCCTGGCTGACAACCATATTCCGCCGTTCCAGACGCCGGGCAACGGCGTTCCGGTAGCTGTCCTCATCGTCTACCAGCAGCACGCGGACAACCTTTCCGGTATCATTTTCAAGGGTATTGATTTCCATTAGGTTCAGAAAATTCCTTTTATATTAGACCCAAAAACTTCCACCAGGTGCATACCACGCCCACCAGTATCAGAAGCAGGGTGGGTGTGGCCACAAGACCCAGCTTGGTCAGGTCCGAAGCTTTAAAGTACTTATATGAATAGGCAATGGCATTGGGCGGACAGCCGATGACCAGCAGCATGGCAAAGGATGTGGCCATACCAAGGCACAGGGCCAGGATGGTCGGGTTGACCCCTTCAAGCTGGGCCATAGGGATAACAATGGGCAAAACCAGCGCCGCTGCCGCCACATTGGCCATGGCATTGGTAACCAGGGCTCCGAACACGCCTACACCCACAAAAAGTACCAGCCACCCTTTGCCCTCAATCAGCGGGAAGAACAGGTTGGCAAAGTAGTCTGCTGCACCGGAATATCCCATGGCAAGGCCTAAAGAGATGCCGCCGCCAAAGATAAACAGGGCTGTGCCCCACTCCAGGTTGTCGTTGATGTCACGCCATTTTAAAACGCCGAACAACACCAGGCAGGCCACGCCCACAGCACCGGTGACGGAATAGTCCAGGCCGTGGAGGCTCTTGGTGAGCCATGATACAAAGGAAATGCCAATAATAATCAGTGCTTTTTTCTCAACAGCTGTCATTGGGCCCAGATCTTCATTAAAATCCGGCATCTTGATATTGGGGTCCGGCCGGTACATCAGATAGGCGAGTAAAACTGCAGCAGGCACGCAGATAATGGCTGCCGGCATACAATATTTGATCCAGTCAAAAAAGGTGATCTCTATCCCGGTAAACTCCTTTAAAAATGCAGCGGAAACCATGCACCGGCCACCACCTATCAGGGATCCCATGCCGCCGCAGGAGCAGGCAAAGGGCAGGGAGAGCATCATGAATTTTGCCGTATTGGAATGGGGTTCAACTCCCACGGCCCGCATCAGGGGCAGCATGGTAACAATACCGATGGCACATGCTGCGGCATCGTGCATGAAAGCGGACGCAAGGCCCAGGCCCACGGCAATGATAAAGGTGAACCGGGTTACGGAGTTGCCCGCTTTTTTGATAATAAAATACCCCAGGCGTTTTGTCAGCCCCACCTTGTCCAGGGCAATGGCAAAGATCAGGCAGCACATGATGAAAATAACAACAGGATGCATGTAGGGTGCCCATGCCCCTTTTACATCGGTGATGCCCAGAATCACAAGGGAGGCGCCAATGAGCACCGCCGTGATTTCAAGGGGTATGGGCTCAACCACAAACAGGATAACCAGCACCGCAAGCACGGATAAAAACCGTTTCGCCTTGGGGCTCATCCCGTCCACATAATCCACAGTAACGTCTGAAAGGCCCATATCCTTGGCCTGGCCTGCAAGGTATTGTACCCGGGCCTGGTCGGTGCCAGGGGCCTTGGCCGTCAGAATAACAGGCTTTCCCGGCTCAGTCTGCTGGATTGAAAAATATTGTGAAACTGACTGACTTAACTGGTCTGCGCCGGTGCCGGAAAGTTTAAATTTTGTCCCTTCCGGCCTGGGCAAAATAAACACGATTACACCTATCAACACTGCTACCGCTAGTTTGAATCCGCTCGATTTGAGTATCATTGGTCTGTTTCTCCGTTCTGTTTGTTTTTGGCCTGCCGTGCCAGGCTGATTTTTTCCATTAATTCTTTCAGTTCGCAGGGTTTTGTCAGGTAATCAAAGGCGCCTAATGTCATTCCGTCCTCTGCGGCTGTTCTTGAACCGTGTCCGGTCAGAATAATCACCGGCAGGTCCGGGGCCATTTTCCTGACAATTTTCAACACCTCAATGCCGTCCATGTCCTCCATTTTCAGATCCAGGACCATTACATCAAACCTGGCTTCACGGAGGGCTCGCAACGCTTCAGCACCGGAATATGCCTTGACAGCCTTAATGCCCCGGCGGCCCAGCCGGTTAGTGAGCACATCCACAAATCCTTTCTCATCATCCACCAGAAGAAGGCGGGTATGGGGTACGGGGGTGGCTTTCATTGTCATTTTTTAAACCATGTGGCCGGTGATTTCCCTGGCCCTGGCCTCCATGATCTTCTCCTCATGTTTAAATTTTTTGGTCGCTGCCTCTTCAATCTTGTTAATGAGCTCTTCCAGATTGCAGGGTTTCATCAGATAGTCGAATGCGCCGCGTTTCATCCCTTCAATGGCATTTTCCACTGTGGCATGGCCCGTGAGCATGATCACTTCCACCAGCGGATTTTCGTTTTTAATGGCTTGAAGTGTTTCAAGTCCGTCCATGCCGGGCATCTTCACGTCAAGTACCACCACATCCGTGTTGGTATTTTCTGACAAAAAGCTTACGGCGGATTGCCCGTCATAAACGGCATCTGCTTTGAATTCGCGTTTTTCAAGCCGTTTGATCAGGGTGTCCAGAAAGGCTTTCTCATCATCGACAAATAAAAGTTTCATCTGCAAAGTCTCCCTAAATGGTTTAAATGTTATTGGCTGTATCGCTTGTTGGCGGTTTGGCTGTGTGGCGGATATTTACGGGCAACCGGATTAAGAAACAGGTGCCTTGTCCCACCTGGCTTTCCACTTCAATGGTGCCACCCATTTTCTGAATAATGCCGTAACAGATGGAAAGGCCTAATCCTGTGCCTTTTCCCACGGCCTTGGTGGTGAAGAAGGGATCAAAAATCCGGTCCAGGTACTGGGCGGGAATGCCTGGTCCGTTGTCTTCCACTTTAATTTCAAGGCTATTATCGTTGTCCTGGGTTTTGACGCCGGTTACAATCTCCACGGTGCCGCCGTCTTTACCCATGGCATCAATGGCGTTGTTGGTCAGGTTTAAAATGACCTGCTGCAGTTCAGATGGGGAAAACCGGATAAAGGGCAGGCCAGGGTCAAGCCGGGTGGAGATGGTTACGTTGTTATACCGGGCCATCTGGGCGGTAAGCCCAACGATCTCCCGGATGGTGTCATTGATGTCGATATCTGCCACTGTGGCATCGCTTTTCCGGGCAAAACTTAACAATTTGTGGGTAATATCCTTGCAGCGCCGGCCCTGGGTTGTGATCTGTTCAATGGCCCGGTGAAACTCACTCTTGTTATCCGGGGTCATCCCGGGCTCCTCTTCGAGAAGATCGCTCATCCATCCAGCCTCTTCCACCATGATCGCCACAGGGTTGTTGATTTCATGGGCAATGCCTGCAGCAAGTTCACCAATAGAAGCAAGTTTGCCGCTTTCCACCACCTGCTGGTTCATAGCTTCATTTTTCCGGTCTGCCTTTGCGATGCGTTTGACAAGGTTTCTGGAGAGTGTAAAAGAAACTGACACTATGGCAGCACAGCCCAGCAGGAATAGGATAAGGGTGAGCACTTCGGCTTTCCACATATCCCTTAATGCATCCCTGGCATCCTGGCGGAACACCATGCGCCAGCCCACTGTTTTAAACAGGGCCAGGGCATACAGGCAGGTTCTGCCCTTGTCATTTTTATGCTTGAGAATAAGCGTATGTGTATGTTTGTCTTTGAAAATGGCTGGATCCGCAATAAATGAAGGGACGGCTCCCTTGGTTCCAGAGCGGGGATGGGTCTGGAGTTCGCCCTGGGCATTGACAATGAATGCCGTACCGGTCCTGCCGATCTGGACGTTTTCCACCAGGCTGTTAAAGGCTGTAAAATTAATGGTGGATCTCAGGATATAGGTGCGGCCCTGGGCGGAGAGCTTGACTGCCAGGATAAAGTGGGGGTGGCCGCGAAGCCCTGCAAACACATCGGAAATATAATAGGGGCTGTCCATGGCCTTTAAAAACCAGGTTGCCTGGCTGTAATCGGCATTGACAAGGCGGAAGGGGCCTTCATAGGCAAACTGGATACCATCTGAATCCACAAGGCCCAGATCCGTAAACACAACTCCGTATTCATCTTTAAGTTCAGACATTTGTGATGCCAGAAATTGTTGGGCCATCTTGGGATCAGTCGTGGACAGAAGCCGGGCCAGGTAACGGATATTGCCCAG
>NZ_JBFXHE010000223.1:0-7128 GCF_050177295.1 Desulfobacter sp. | reverse complement strand
AACATTTTCCTGCTTCGCTTGTATTGTGTACCCGTCATAAATACACTGTTTTCGGCAGGTGGTCTTCTTGACCCGGTCACTGATGACCCAGCGGGAGATGGATCCAGCACCTGCCATACTCCGGAAACACGGTGAATCTCCCGGCCGTAGGGCGCTCTGATGAGCGGTTTGCGTGTGGGTGAAGGGGAGCCCCACCCGGAGTATTTCCTTCCCGGGTAAGTGATCATTTTCGGATAATCTGCTTTGGGGATGGCGATTAAAAAAGATTATCCATCCCGAATTTGGAATTCATCCGGTGAAAGTATTCGCTATCAGGGTAAATTCAAACTTGGAATCAAAACAAGTTTGACGATATCAACACGTTTTTTGAACCCAGTTATCACATGTTTTTTTGAAAAGTTATCACCCGCCGCTACACTATGTCAATGAAACAAACCGTGATCTTGATTAAAAAAGGCTGAGACAAAAAACTTATGAAAGGAAAATTCCATGAAAGTTTTAAAACTCACAGAAACCAACGAGTTTAACTCCGGGGCCATGAAAAGATTCTTTTTGGTTCAAACTTCAGAATTTTTTAAAATTATCAATTTCAATCTTGATGCCGGCGTGACGTTCCCGGTTCATTCCCATGATCTGGACGGGGAATTGTCCATCCAGGTTCTTGAAGGAAAGGGATGGTTTCTGGGGGAGAATGATACAAAAATTCCAGCCAACAAGGGGGATATCCTGATTTCGGAAATCAGGGAACCCCATGGTGTAATGGCGGACACCCCAATGCGGATCATTGTCACCATTGCACCTCCAATTTGATGGAATACCACGGCGGTCAAAAATAAATTGCCGCAGCAACATGGCTTGAAGTATGCCCCCCCTGGGGGCTTCGTCGCCCGGCAGAGAGGAAAATCTTTGGCCTGCATATGATCAGTGTTGTTTGAATTAAAGACATCCCGTGGTTTGGAATCCGACGCCGACCCCGTACCAAACAGATCATTTTATCCTTCAATGGGTTTTATTCGCCGGATAGAAACAGTTTGAGATCGTCTATTGATTTTCGCCGCATCAGACGACCGGTCCGTTCCATTTTTTTGGCATTTTGGACATAAAAATCCAGGCATTTTTTTGTAAGTGTGATCACCTCATCATCGGACAATCCCTTTTCAACCACATCGCCAAGACGCGGCGCCCCGCCGCCATTGCCGCCAAAGACTAATGTCCAGCCTTTTTTCATGCCAAAAATGCCAATATCACGAATATAACATTCACAGCAGTTCATGGCACAGCCCGAGATCCCGACTTTGGTTTTGGCAGGCAAAGGGATATCCATCAGGGTTCCTTCAATTTTTTTTCCCATTGCTATGGAATCTTTATTGCCGTATTTACACCATTTTTCTCCGGGGCAGGCCTGGATATAGT
This sequence comes from Desulfobacter sp., assembly GCF_050177295.1. Taxonomy (NCBI): domain Bacteria; kingdom Pseudomonadati; phylum Thermodesulfobacteriota; class Desulfobacteria; order Desulfobacterales; family Desulfobacteraceae; genus Desulfobacter; species Desulfobacter sp. The sequence continues at coordinate 5,715 of NZ_JBFXHE010000223.1, read as the reverse complement.
GTATCCCGACGGGCCTGGACGGCCCTTGAGCCAATCCCATCTCTTGCCATATCCGGATTGCGGTATCGGCTGAATGACCTGCGATGGCAATCCGTTGTGCACCTGTAAGCTTCAGAAAAGGGATACTGTGTCTTTTTGCTATGGCTGCAACCTGCTCAAGATATTCCGGTGTAACCAGTCCCATGACAGGTCCCGGTAATACATTATATGTCATATGTTTCTTATCGTTTTCCTTGCTCACTGATATCTCCTCAAATCTGATAAATCGTTCCGGTTAAAATTACCATTAACGAGTGATTGTTTCTCTGGATTAAGATCATTATTAAAAATAAATTATTGCGGCAAAATGGCTTGAAGTATGTCCCGGGGGATATCATCGTCGCCCAGCAGGGAGGAAAATCTTTGGCCGGCCCGGCTGTTCTTTTTATAATACGCCAGGCAGGCCCTGACCACTTCAAGAACCTGGTCTTCGCTAAAAAGGTGTGGCAATTCACGCGCAAGCCTGGGATGGCGCCCTAACCGGCCGCAAAGCAGCATACGGTATCCTTTCCTGCCGGACAGAATGCAACCTTCAGGGCAGGCGCGAACACAGGCCCCGCAACCCAGGCAGTCCCGGGTATTAATCAGGGGAAACGGCGTATTGGAAAGGGCGACGGCCTTTTCCCTGCAGACATCGATACAGGACCGGCATCCGCTGCACAAGGCTTCTTCCGTCCTGGGATAGATGGCCGCAATGATGCCGATATCCTTGATCTGTGGTTGGGAGCAGGCATTGGGACAATGGGAAACGCTGATTCGGAATTCGTGATGAAATCGGAGCTTACCCGGAACGCTTTTTTGCAGAAACCCCAAAAGGTCCTCTGCCGCAAGCAGTGTTTCAAGCTGTTCAGTCAAGGTATCTGTTTCAACACAACTGTTGGGACAGCCCCCCTGACCGAAACAGACCTCTATCTGATATCCTTTAATTTCCGATTCCATGCTGGATAAAAACCGTTTGCGTGCGGCATGGACATGATCCAGTGAAACCACGTTATCTCCACGTTCGGTTGTCTGCCTTTCAATTCGTTTCCGAACCTTTTTCCGCACAAAAAACGGAACCTTTGATATCTCTTTTTCAGCATCCATAGTCCATTTCATAACTCTCCTTTCAGGAAAAAACTTTGCAACATAACACATGTGTGGCCTTTGGGTTCAGGTCTTTTAAGATAATATCCATAAAACACGTTAAAATCCTTGACCCGGATCAAGAAAAATCGAACGGATCAGTTCACGCACGTATCTTAATTGTAATCTCGTTTTAATTTGAAATATCTTACAGAGATAGAAACATCAATCCGGGAATATTTCAAATGTCTTTAATCTGAAATGGTTTTGTGTTAAATCCTGGTAATACACCACCCCGGCTCTCCTCGTTCCGATGTTTATTTTTATATGTTTCTTTGAAACTTGATTCAGATCAAGGGTTTTATACCTTTTTAAGCGTATGGTGTACCTGCAAGTTTGAAAAAAGGTGTGATTCAGCAGTTAATTCATACATAAGGAGGCTTTTACATGTTTTGTTTTCAATGTCAGGAAACCGCTAAGAATCAGGGATGTACCGTTAACGGGATGTGCGGGAAAAAAGGGAGTACGGCCAACCTCCAGGATCTCTTGATTTATAATTTAAAAGGGATTGCTGTCCTTGCACAAAAGGCAAAAGCCGCAGGCATCAACGTCCCGGCAACCAACGGTCAGTTTATTGCCGAAGGATTGTTCACAACCATTACAAATGTCAATTTTAATGATGAGAACCTTGTAAACTGGATTAACCGCGCCCAGGCCGTTAAGAAAACCCTGTTCGACAGCGTCGGGGATAAGGCCGGGTCCGGTCTTCATGACTGTGCAACCTGGTTTTCCAGTGATACAGCGGCATTTGAGCAGAAAGCCAAAGCCGTTGGTGTTCTCGCAACTGAAAATGAAGATGTCAGATCTCTCAGGGAGCTTCTGGTGATCGGACTCAAAGGGATCGCTGCATATGCGGATCATGCGGCGTTATTAGGTGTCGCCAAAGATGAAATCTGGGATTTTCTGTATGAGTCATTAGCCTCCACCACCCAGGATTTAAGTGTTGACGACATGGTCGCCATGGTCATGAAAGCCGGCGAAACAGCAGTGACCGCAATGGCGGCCCTGGACCAGGCAAATACCGGTGCTTACGGCAATCCGGAGATTACGGAAGTCAACATCGGTGTGGGGACAAACCCCGGCATCCTGATTTCCGGCCACGACCTTAAAGATATGCAGGAACTGCTCGAACAGACAAAAGGGACGGGGGTTGATGTCTATACCCACGGCGAGATGCTGCCCGCCAATTATTATCCCGCCTTTAAAAAATATGATCATTTGAAGGGCAATTACGGCGGTTCCTGGTGGCATCAGAATGAGGATTTTGAATCCTTTAACGGCCCTATCCTGATGACAACAAATTGTATCATCCCCATTAAGAAAAATAATACATATCAGGGCAGGCTTTTTACGACCGGGGTTGTCTCCTATCCGGGAACAACCCATATTCCGGAACGGACCAAAGGCGGTGCCAAAAATTTTTCAAAAATTGTGGAGCTGGCAAAAACCTGTCAACCGCCCACTGAAATAGAAACGGGTAAAATCGTTGGCGGGTTTGCCCATAACCAGGTGCTGGCCCTGGCTGATAAGGTTATCGAGGCGGTCAAATCCGGGGCAATCAAACGATTCATCGTTATGGCCGGATGTGACGGCCGCCAGAAAGAGAGAAACTATTTTACACAAGTTGCAGAAAAACTGCCGAAAGATACTGTGATCCTGACAGCGGGCTGTGCAAAATACAGATATAACAAACTTGATCTTGGTGATATCGGCGGCATTCCAAGGGTTCTGGATGCAGGCCAGTGCAACGATTGTTATTCCCTGGCGGTTATCGCTATGAAACTTCGGGACGCCTTCGGCCTGGAACATATCAACGACCTGCCGTTGTCCTTTGATATCGGCTGGTATGAACAAAAAGCCGTGGCCGTATTACTGGCGCTGCTGCACCTGGGCGTCAAGGGTATCCGCCTTGGCCCAACGCTTCCGGCCTTTGTCTCGCCGACGGTATTGAATGTACTGGTCGAAAATTTTGATATCAAACTTATTGGTGATGTTGACGCGGATATTCAGGCAATGATGGCAGGCAATTAGATCTGTAACAAAAACCTGGGAATGACTTCATAAAAAAATGCAGCCGCTGAAGAAGATCATCAGCGGCTGCACTTTTATTTGGGTTAACTGTTATTTAGTGTTTGAACGAAAACCCCATATTCGGACTAAACTAAGGTGTTTGGACGAAAAGTTGCCCAGATGCAAGGCGCAAGCAAAGCTGCAACCGGAGCGTACTTCCAGTACGTGAGGATTGCAGCTTTGTGCAGCAACGCCGCAGGTGGGTGACTTTTCGTTCAAACACTATTTAAAAATTTCAGGCGGTCTGGTCGTATCACCGGTTGCATTGGGATAGTTTTCTGCTTTGTAGGATTTCTTACCGGTTTCGATCAGGTGGTTGGCTTCTTCCATGAACGTGTTGAATCGCTTCTTACACTCATAGAATCCATGCCACCAGGAGTAGTCCGGGGCCATCATGGCAGCCCCCATTCTTGCCCGGCGGCCCTCATGGTGCCATAATTCATAGTACTCCACCTCCAGCGGTTCATCAAAAAAGCGGGTCTTGTCCAGAAGTCCCTTTTCATACAATTCATCAAGCTTGGCTTTAGCCGGTTTGAAATAGACTTCATTATATTCTTCAATGGTCTGATCCATCTGGCTGTAATGGGACTGCGTCCACCGCTTTCCGTGGCACTGCATGCAGACTTCCTGCATCTTGGTCCGTTCTTCCTGCCAGCTGGTCTGTGCGGGAAGCGGTTTGAAGTCTTCCGGCCTGACGGTCAGAGGCGCCTGCAGCTCCCATGATAACCTTTCCGTGACATCGTGTGAGGTCATCACACTGCCGGCCCCGGACATATGACATGATGCGCAGGTCGGCCCCCTGAAATCAACACCGGGACTCCAGGCCCCCGGAGCAGCCGTCCAGTTGTATTCATCCCCGAAAGCGTCGTAAATATCGCCGTGCTTTGATTCGGTGAAGATTTCTATCTGGGGATGATCCGGGCCAAGGTGGCATTGTCCGCAGGCCTGGGGCTTTCTTGCCTCCATCACTGAAAAACGATGTCTTGTGTGGCAACTGCTGCAGCTGCCCTTACTGCCGTCCAGATTCAATCTTCCGACACCGACATTGGGCCAGGTTGCCGGGTCAAGATCGTTATCCTTCATCTTCAAAATAGTGCCGTGACAGTGATAGCAGCCGTTAATCCGCTCAAAGTCACTGTTCATCCCGTTATTGAGCCATGGATCTATTTTCCACATGATTTCAATGGTATTGGCATGTTTGCTTTTACCGTACTGAATGGCTTCATCGGGATGACATCTTGAACAGTCTTTGGGCGTCACTACGGCAGAAACGGGAACCATGTACTTTTTCTGCCCGTATTTGGTGTCATTGGCTTCATATTCTTTAAAGTGCGACTGGCTGACATCCGGGTCATGGGCTTCGGCCGCATGGCAATCGTAACAGGTCACGTTTGCTGCGGCATGGCGGCTGGCTGCCCAGTCAGAAAATATGCCCGGATGCTGTTTTTTATGACACTCGATACATGCCATCGCTTCGAAAGACATGGAGCGTTCAATTCTGAACTCCTTTAATTTTGGCATATTCGCCTGGACATCCGCACTGACAGCGGTGGATGATGACACCCCTGTGAAAAATACCGCCTGTAATAGAACAAATACAATTTTTTTCATGGTTCCCCCTGTCTTTATATTTGAAGTCATTAAATCCTTAATCGGTTTAAATGCCTAACCCTTTGTACGGCGGCTGGTTCTGTTTGTATCTGTATCTGTCGCTGTCCACATGGACAAGATTCCTGTGACAGTCCACGCATTTCTTTTCGTATCCTTTTCTGGGATACAGAACGGTCCGATGGGCAAGCATGGCGCCCCGCTTGTTCGGAATATGCAGAAGGTTACGGTGGCATTTCTGGCACTGCTCGTTTTTAAACGTTTCGTAAGCATGTTCACGGCTCTTCTCACGGTCATATGTCCCATAAACAAAATGGACAAATACGTCTTTGATGCCGTGGGCTGTTTTGGCATAGAAAAAGTTCAGCATATCCTGGGGAGCCGGCAGGTGGCAGTCCATGCAGTCAGCCGTAAAACCATGGGAGTTGTTAACGTGGGTGGATGTTTTCCAGGAATTATAGGCCGGTCTGATTTCGTGGCATGAGGCGCAAAAACCAGGGGTGGATGTCCTGGCCATTGTATAGTAGGTCAGACTGAAAACAGGAAAAGCAATGATGATACCGATTATAATGAAAAGAACTGGTTTGATTAACTTTTTCATAGCCTTCCTTTTTTTAGCAATGGAGAAAAACGGCATTGTTTTCAATGCCGGGATTTTCTTTGTTTAAAAGGACTCAACTATAATTTCGTGGAACTGCAATCTTTGTAATACAGCAGGACAACTTCTGTCAACAAAAGATATATTCCCCAAATCCACCACCTAAATTTCTGAACACCTGTCCAAGGACAATTTCGGGAATTTTTTTCTCGGAGTGCGGCTATTTATGCCTGGAAAACGACGTTTTGGGTAACGTTAAGCTCTCCTGCAGGACA
>NZ_JBFXHE010000222.1:0-7167 GCF_050177295.1 Desulfobacter sp. | reverse complement strand
AAAAATCAGATGTGACTTTCAAGGGTGCCTCCCAGATGATCAACCATGAGACTGCCAAATTTCTGAAAGGAACAGGACGATGTATCAACCGGGAACAGGATCTTGGAATACCGGGATTACGCCAGGCAAAATTGTCATATGTTCCCTATACTTTGATAGAACCCTATTTTCTGGTGCCTAAACTGGAGTTAAGATCCCATTAATTGCCTCGTGTGGAGGCCATCTTAAAATATAATTTTGAGATGGCTGTTAAACACAAGGCCTTTGATGGTGGATGCAAGAATTATCCGGCATCTTTTTTAAGAAAATTTCCGGCGCTGATGAAATGCTCTTTAAAATAAACATTGTCCAGCGAGTTAAGTGTCACCTTGCGCCCCTTGCCCGGTGCATGGATAAATTTTCCTTTGCCGATGTAAATCCCCACGTGAACAACATCCCTCTGTCTGGGTACTGAAAAGAAAATCAGGTCTGCCGGTTTGATGTTTTGCTGTGTGACTGCCGTGCAGTTTTCGAGCTGGGCACTGGCTGTTCTTGGAACCTGAATTCCGATTTGGGCGTAGGTATATACCACTAGCCCTGAGCAGTCAAATCCCTTGGGCGAAAGGCCGCCCCAGAAATAGGGACTGCCCACGGCAGTTTTGGCCGCCTGGACAATGGCCTGACGCTTTTTGCCCACAAGAACAGGGTCTGTCCGGTCAATTTCAAGTTCGGGGCGGGGTATGTTATAATATCCGGGCTGATCAGATTTCCTGGGAAGGGCAGACTGGTCAGCTGAATCATTGGGGACGTTTACTTTAGGCTTGCCACAACCAAAACAGATCAGCATAGCCAGAAGAAAGGTCAGAATATTGCGGGTTAAAAAAGTAAATTTTGGCATAATGAAAAAATAATCAGTTGATGGAACGGTTATCGGCGTTTATTATGTGGATGGATTTGTTTTTATTCCAAACCTGCCGGTTTATCCAATAGTGTCCAATAATATCCCGGTGGTTTCATCCTCGGCCTGAATCATTTTTGCGTTGGCCTCAAATCCGTTCTGGGATTGAATCTGAACAACCATTTCCTCTTCAATGTTTGTATTGGATAATTCTTTTAAGGAACCGTCATTTTTGAGGGGATCTTTAACCAGAGGTGCGCTATCCTGGGTTTCGGAGATGGACGTTTGTACCTGCCCGTTCTTTGCCTCGACGTTATATGCTCTGTCCGCCTTGAACTCGTCTGACAGGGCGTTGGCAACATTATTTGAAGAAACCAACATCTGGTTTGAAAAAGCCTGTAAAGCTGAGACATTGTTCTGTACGGTCATACTCATGATCTTTTCCTCCAAATTATTACATTTGCTGTTCACCTAATATCAAAAAATTGCCTTCATAACAATATAGGATAATTGATTTGATGAATAAATTTGAAATTTAAAAAAAAATCAATAGGCTTTTCAAGCATTCAAGCAGAGATGTGAAATGAATTTTGCGCATTCTGGCTGGACACACGGTCTGCTTTTGTGTACGCATCGGAAACCTGCTGTTGGATATAGCCGGGCACTGCTGACCCCGTCTGGCTGGCCTGTTCTTCTGCTGTAAGCTGTGTGATTTCAGCCATGGCTTTTGCCGCCTGGGATGCAGCATTGGATGCGACTTTCACGTCCTGTGAGGATGGCTGTGCCGGTGCCAGTGCAGCGGCACGCACCTGCCGCATTTTTTGTAGTGTTGCCTCGGGATCTCCGGGTTCGGGCGATGTGTCAATACTGACCTCTCCGCCTACCGCATAGTTTTTTCCGTCAGGGCCTTTCTGGTAGGAAAAGGTGGCACCAGAGGTGATATATTCGCCGCCTGCGGCAATGTGGGCCATTTCGTGGGCCCGAACCTCAGTGTCAATGGTTTCAAGTTCTTTGACGAGAAGTTTCTCTTCTTGGGTAAGCCCTGACTCAGTACCGGACTCTAAGGGCTGACCTTCATCCTGGGAGGTCTCATCTTCCTGAGTCTGGGAAATCGAACCAACTTGTTTTTCACCGTCAGGCAGGGGCCGGGCTTCACCGATATCCGTATTCTGTGCCCGGGATTCGGCCCCGGCGGATGAAGATATCAGATCAGATCCCTGTTCAAGGACGGGCGGATATGTATAATAGCTGTTTATTCCTGCAGCCTGGATGTCCATAACGCTTCCCTCATATTATACACCGTCAATATATCAGTTATATCAAACATTTCAAGCGGTTATTTGAATATATTTCTGGCAATGAATTCAGTATTGACTGATATTAGAAAAACGCATATATTAAAAGGATTCGTTGTGGCGTAATTGAACCGTGATAAGCCAAAAAACGTGATAAGCTGAAAAAGCAGAGCGCCGGTCAATTTAGGTAGATGCAGAGTTGTATAAAACAGATTTCCGCCGGTTTCAAGGAATTTTTTATGAGTCGACAATCTGAGGTGTCAAGGCAGACCAAGGAAACCCGGATAGATATCCGGCTGAATCTGGACGGACAGGGAATGGCTGAGATCAGCACAGGCATTCCTTTTTTTGACCATATGCTTACAGCGTTTACAGTCCATGGTTTTTTTGACCTTCGGATTTCAGCCGCAGGCGATCTTGACGTAGATTTCCACCATACCGTAGAGGACACAGGGCTTGTTTTAGGACAGGCGATCAAGCAGGCGTTGTCTGAGAAGGGTGGTATTCAGCGGTTTGGTGATGCAAGCGTTCCCATGGATGAATCTCTGTCCCGGGTGACCATTGATTTGTCCAACCGGCCTTATCTTGTTTACAATATTCCCGACGATTTGAAATCCCGGGGGCCTTTCGATACCTATCTTGCCAGGGAGTTCTTCCAGGCAGTCTGTGTCAAAGGCGGATTTAATCTGCATATTAATACCCTGTACGGTGAGAATGAACACCACGCACTTGAGTCCATATTCAAGGCGTTTGGCCGGTCTTTGCATGCTGCGACCCGCCCGGTTTCTCAGATATCAGGCGTATTGTCCACCAAGGGATGTTTATAGTCAATTGCGCGATTCGTTATTGACAGGTCATATTCACTGCTTATCTTGCACAACTTACATAACGTACTGAGATTTTGGAGCCTGCACCACCCAAGATGCTGATCCCTGAAGAAAAAATTGCAGAGATTTTAGCTGCCTCGGATATTTTTGATGTGGTTTCCGAAGCAGTTATTCTAAAAAAGTCAGGCAGAAATTTCTTTGGTTTGTGCCCCTTTCATTCTGAAAAATCACCTTCTTTTTCCGTTAATCCCGATAAACAGATTTTTCATTGCTTCGGGTGCAGTGCCGGTGGCAATGTCATGTCATTTGTCATGAAATATCATGGGATTTCCTTTCCCGAAGCGGCAAGGATGCTGGCCAGAAAATACAACATTGTCATTGACACCCAAAAAATGAATCCTGAACAGCGCAAAGCTGTTCAAGCCCGGGAATCTCTTTTTCGTCTGAATAAAAAGGTGATGCAGGAATATACAGGGTTCCTGAATGACCAGTTAAAAGGCGATTGCGCCAGGCAGTATCTTGAACGGCGGGGAACCAGTAAACAGATTATTGAGCAGTTTCAGCTTGGATACTCACCTGATGCCTGGGATGCTATTGTCAATCTTTTGAAAAAAGAGAAAGTTGCTAAAGGGGTTGCAGTCAATTCGGGCCTGGTGCTGGAAAAAAAACAGAAAAACGGCTTTTACGACAGATTTCGAAACCGGCTGATGTTTCCTATTTTTGACATCAACATGCAGGTGGCCGGATTTGGCGGCCGGGTCATGGACGACAGCATGCCCAAATACATGAACTCTCCTGAAACCCCGGTGTACAGCAAAAGCCGTATTCTTTACGGGTTGCATGCGGCAAAACAGGCGTGCCGCAGGCAGGGTCAGGTATTTATTGTGGAAGGCTATTTTGATTTTCTTTCCCTGTATCAGCACGGGATTAAAAATAGTGTGGCAAGCCTTGGTACAGCCCTGACCCGGGAACATGTCAGGATTCTTAAAGGGTATGCAACGACCATGACCCTGGTTTTTGACTCTGATGAAGCCGGGATAAAGGCTGCAAAAAGAAGCATTGATATTTTTGTCCGGGAGGGCATTGATATCCGGATTCTGGTGCTTCCGGGAAATAATGATCCAGACTCCTATGTTATGGCCCATGGCCGGGATGCCTTTCTTGCCCTTGCAGATACTGCCAAGACAGTGATGCAGTTTTTGCTCCAGCTGGCCCTGGATACCCATGGCACTTCCGTTGAGGGCCGTATAAAAATTCTGGACGAGATGAAGCAGCACCTGGCCATGATTCATGACTATGCGGTCCGTTCAATCTATGTTCGGGAACTTGCTGAAACCCTGAATATTGATGAAAAGGCTGTTCTTGAAAAAGTAAGGGATGCCTATGAAAAACAGGCGAACAGCCAGGTCAGCGACCCTTTGATTCCTAAAATTGACGACCCGTCCCAAAGCGCTCTGGAATCAGATCCAAGGGAAAAACAGATCCTTTCCATGATGCTTCACTGGCCTGAACTGATACCTGTTGCTGTGGAAAAAAAGGTAGTCTCTTCCTTTTATTCACAACAGCTTAAGCAGCTTGGCTGTTTAATCATTGACAGCGGGACAGACCCACAAAATATTGTGGGTGCGGTCATGGCCCGGGTTGAAACCGACGAAGACCGGCAGTTGATTGCATCGATGGCTATGGAAGATTATACCGGGGTCCAGGATACTGTGGAGACGTTTACGATTCTATCCAACCGGGTCATAAAAATAAAAAATAAAACCGACAGAGTAATTGTCAGTGAATTAACAAAAGCAAAAGAGGGCTGTGATGTTGATGTGATGGCGCTGCTCAAACTTAAACAGCAGCAGATTCAGCAGTTTCATAACAGTTAACTGTAAGCCTTTGGGAGGCATATATGGCAGAAAAAACCAGCAGATCTGAGCAAGGCGGGATGATCAGCAAGGACGAAATGCGCAGACTCATCAAAAAGGGAGAGGAAACAGGTGTTCTGTCCTTTGCCGAAATTAATGACGCCATTTCAGATGATTTGCAAGCGTTTGACCAGATAGATGATATTGTCATTCAGTTTCAGGAACTGGGTATTGAACTGGTTGATGACAGCGACGAAGATACGTCTGTCATTGACCCTGGTGAGGCAAAAAGTCTGAAAAAGGCTTCCCGTTCATCAGCTCCTCGGTCATTAAAGGACAAACGGGTCCACATCTCTGGATCCTGCAGAGAGGCTGATGACGAAGGTCTTGAAGACGATATGGATAAAAAAGGGAACAAGGATATATTTTCTTCCCGGCGTGAACGTTCCGATATGGAATTTGGCGCAGTTACTGATCCTGTGAAGATGTATCTTAAAGAGATGGGTATGGTAACCCTGCTCAGCCGTGAAGGCGAAATTGAGATCGCCAAAAAAATAGAGGTCGGAGAACGGGATGTGCTCCGGGCTATGCTGGATTGTCCTTTGGCGCTGAACACCATTTTTATGTACGGTAAAAAAATGGAAGAGAAGGCCATGCGTCCCAAACATATACTCCGGGACGTGGATGAGGGCGATGGGGTGGTTGATGAAGTCAGCAAACAGGAAAAGTTCCTTGAATCCTTAGCCCGGATAAGAGATTTGCATGAGCAGAGTCAGTCCTGCCGTGATCAGCTTGAAAGTATCAGGAAAGGTACAAAAAAATACAGCAGTCTTGGGGAGCAGATTGACTGCAACACAGAAGAGATTTTTGAGCTGCTTAAAAACTGGCGATTTGAATCCAATGTCATTGATAACATAGAAAAGAGTATCCGAAGCACAATAACCTGGTTTAAAACTGTGGACGATCTGCTGGCCAGGTGTGCCAAAACGTTTAATGTGCAGCTCAGCACCATGATGAAACAAACAAAAAGCCAAACGGATTTCATTGAATGGGCCATGACAAGAAACGAAATCACCCCGGATCGTGCCACTATTCTTTTTAATGATATTACAGCTTTGTGCGAGCAGATTACAGTAAAAAAGAACCTGGTCAAAGGCAGTGCGGATGACTTGAGCGCTATTGTTTATGGGATTGAAATAGGGCGTAAAAACGCTGATTCCGCCAAACGGGAACTGGTCCGTGCCAACCTGAGGCTTGTGGTAAGTATTGCCAAAAAATATACCAATAGGGGATTGCAGTTTCTTGATTTGATCCAGGAAGGCAATATCGGTTTGATGAAGGCGGTGGATAAATTTGAGTATCGCCGGGGATACAAGTTTTCCACATATGCCACTTGGTGGATCCGCCAGGCCATTACCCGCGCCATTGCAGACCAGGCCAGAACCATCAGGATTCCGGTTCATATGATCGAAACCATTAACAAGCTGATCCGCACCTCCCGGTACCTGGTTCAGGAGATGGGCAAGGAACCTTCACCCGAAGAAATTGCCGAAAAAATGGAAATCCCCATTGATAAGGTCCGGCGGGTACTTAAGATTGCCAAGGAGCCCATTTCCCTTGAAACACCCATTGGTGAGGAAGAAGACAGTCACCTTGGTGATTTCATTGAGGACAAGAAATTTTCTATTCCTTCCGAGGCTGCCATTGATTTAAGCCTTGCCGAACAGACGCGCAAAATACTGGCAACGCTTACGCCCAGAGAGGAAAAAGTGTTAAGGATGCGTTTTGGTATCGGAGAAAAGTCTGATCACACATTAGAAGAGGTTGGAAAGGATTTTACCGTTACAAGGGAGCGTATCCGTCAGATTGAAGCCAAGGCCTTGCGTAAACTTCGTCACCCGACCAGGAGCAAAAAGCTAAAAACTTTTATAGAGAATTAGTGCTTGACAGTAAACAGGCGTTACTATATATATCTCAAATTTGCTTGCGACACAGTAGCAAAGCGGCTTTCCGGGCCTATAGCTCAGTTTGGTAGAGCCACCGGCTCATAACCGGTCGGTCCCTGGTTCGAATCCAGGTGGGCCCACCAAAGAATCTATCCATGTATAAGATCTTAAGCAGGAGAGCCAATGAAAATGCTGAAAAGAGGAAAAGGATGACCAGGTCATACATAGATATGCCTGTAAAGCAATACGAAAATAGACTGAATCTAAAGCGTGGAGTGTACTCCACGCTTTTTTGTTTTAAGGCGTCTTGAAAGAATGCCCACGGTAATACAGGTCATTGATATCATAGATCAAATTGCGCCTTTT
>NZ_JBFXHE010000221.1:0-7190 GCF_050177295.1 Desulfobacter sp. | reverse complement strand
ATCGGCTCCAGCAAGCCTTTATCAATCAGGGCGCGACCCAGTGCGGATTTTGTACCCCCGGATTCATCCTCTCCCTCACCGGTTATCTTCTGGAGGGGAGGACCGTTACCCTTCAGGACGCTGTGGATGCCCTGGACGGCAATATCTGCCGATGTACCGGCTACGGATCCATTCTTCGGGCCGTGGCGCAGACCGTTGAACCTTTGTTGGGTAAGGTTCCTTCCCTTCAGGGACTGATTGAACTGGACCTGCTTCCTGCCTATTTTGCCACTATCCCCCAGAGACTTGCGAAGCTGAGAGGTAACTGCCTGGCTGATTCGCCGGATTTGACCTTTGAGGGGTTTGAAAAAGATCGGCTTCTTATTGCGGGGGGCACCGATCTGTATGTTCAACAGGGAGACGCCCTGAATAAGTCGAAACCCCGGTTCCTCATACCCGAATCCGAGCCTATCCGGGTAAAGGAGGGGATGATAGAAATCGCCGCATCAGCCTCCATGGAGCAGTTGATGCGAGATCCTCACTTAATTGATCAATTTCCCGGGTGGCGTGAAAAGCTGATAGTCATGGCCTCCCATATTATACGGAATCGGGCCACTATAGGGGGCAATCTGGTCAATGCCTCACCCATTGCGGACTGTGCCGTTCTTCTACTGGCCTTGGATGCCCAAATCCAATTGGTTTCGTCCAAAGGTTTCCGACGTCGACTGCCTCTAAGGGAGTTCTTTCTGGGCTATAAAGAGTTGGACCTCAACAGCGATGAGCTTGTGGAATCCCTCTTGGTGAGAAAACAGGATGGCGCCCAATTATGGAACTACGCCAAGGTGAGTAAGCGAAAACGTCTGGATATCGCCGGCTGCAACTCCGCGGCGGTTTTTACGGTTAATAACCAGGCATTGGCTTCTGTTGGTTTGGCTTTTGGCGGTGTGGCACCCATCCCCTTTACAGCCCGTCAGACCATGGCGTGGCTTAGGGAAAAACCCCTGACCAGGGAAACATTTCTGGGCTCCATGGAAGTCCTGCAGGAAGAGATCAGTCCCATAGACGATATTCGGGGGAGTGCCGAGTATAAAAGGCGATTGGCTTGTGCCCTCATGGCGGATCACTATCTGCACTGTTTTTCCGATACCTGTTCCTACGGCGATTTTGTAAAAGGAGGGGTGCTATGATCAATCCTGATACCACCTATCATGTGATGGGGCTTACCCGCTATGTGGATGACAGGGATTTTCCCGCCCGTGGATTGCACTGTGTTGTCTTCTTCTCTCCCGTAGCCAGGGGAAAAATTCGGGATTTGGATATTTCCGCCGCGCGGGAGGTTCCGGGAGTAGCGTTCATCCTTACCGCCAAGGATATTCCCGGGGAAAATCAGATCGGCGGCATAATTCAGGACGAACGCCTCTTGGCCGAGGATGAGGTGACCTTTGCGGGTATGCCGGTGGCCGCGGTTTATGCCTGGACTGAGGAGGCTGCCCGGGATGCGGTGGGATTTATTAAAATCGACATTGCCGAAGAAACCCCTGTTCTGAATCCGCGGGAAGCCTATAACCGGAATGAATTGATTGCCCCGGTACGATCCTTTACCCTGGGCGATGTGAAAGATGGCATTGCGTCTGCAGTATATGTCGCCAAGGGAGAGGCCGAATCGGGCGCCCAGGAGCATTTTTACCTGGAGGGCCAGGGCAGCGTAGCGACTCCCTCGGAGGAGGGCAATCTCCATCTGGCTTCCAGTACCCAGGCTCCCACTATGGTGCAGCGATGCGTTGCCAGGGTTTGCGGATTGGCCATGAACAGGATTGAAGTGGATGTTCGGCGACTGGGAGGAGGCTTTGGGGGCAAGGAGATCCAAGCCAATACCTGGGCCTGTTTTGCCGCCCTGGGGGCTCAAAAATCAGGTGTTCCCTGCCGTATGGTTTTAAGACGTTCCGATGATATGCGGGCCACGGGCAAACGGCATCCCTATAGCTCTGATTTTACCCTGGCCCTGGATGGGGCGGGAAAATTTTTGGCCTTCAAGGTTATCTATTATCAGAATGCCGGAGCGGCGGCCGACTTGTCCACTTCTGTTTTGGAAAGAACCCTCTTCCACGCCACCGCATCCTATTATGTACCCAACGTACATGCCACAGCAGCTTCCTGCCGCACCAACATAACCCCTAACACCGCCTTCCGGGGATTCGGTGCTCCCCAGGCCATGTTCGTCTTTGAAGCGGCCATCCGGGAGGCATCCCGAATAAGCGGGATCTGCGTAGAAACACTGCAGCGAAAAAATCTGATTAAAACGGGGGATTGTTTTGTCTATGGCATGGCGGCGGAAAATGCCCGGGCCCAACGCTGTTGGGACAAGGCATATGTGCATTATGACCTTGAGAAACGGATGCGTGTCATTGACGACGCCCGAAGGAAAGAGAAGAATTCTTCCGGTCAAGTCTCCCGCTACGGCAGAGGGTATGCCCTGATGCCCGTATGTTTCGGCATAAGCTTTACCACCATGTTTTTAAACCAGGCCCGGGCTCATATCCACGTTTACACGGACGGTAGCGTGGGCGTAAGTACGGGGGCTGTGGAAATGGGGCAGGGGGTAAACCACAAAATCCGGGAAATCGTCGCCGACAGCCTGGGGATCGCTCCTGAGCGGGTTAAGCTCGAATCCACCAATACCACCCGCGTTTCCAATACCAGTCCCACCGCTGCCAGCAGCGGAACCGACCTGAATGGGGCGGCCGCCCTGATGGCCTGTGAGATGATAAAAGAGCGCCTCTTTAAATTTATGGCCGATCAATATCAATGTGTATGGCAGGATTTTTCACTTAGAGACAGTCGGTTATATAGAGAGGAGAAAGCCTGTGGGCTCGGTTGGGAGGATTTGGTGATGCAAGCCTATCGTTCTCGGGTGCAGTTAAGCGCCGAAGCCCACTATTCCACACCGGACCTTCACTTTGATACATCTGTCGAGAAGGGTCGTCCCTTTGCCTACCATACTTACGGAACAGCCTATTTTGAGGCCGAAGTGGACCGCTTACTGGGAACCTACACGATAGAAAAGGCCTATGTGGTGCATGACCTTGGGCGATCTATAAATCCCCTCATTGATCTTGGCCAGGTTGAAGGCGGCATGGTTCAGGGGATTGGATGGGTGACCATGGAAGAGATGCGTTACAGCGAGGCGGGCAGACCCCTTACGGCCACTGCGGGAACTTATAAAATGCCTGATATCTCTTCCGCCCCTTTGGATATGAAAGTAAAATTTTTGGAGGGTGCCCATAACGACAGAGCTGTTAAGGGTTCCAAGGCCGTGGGGGAGCCTCCCTTCATGTACGGAATCGGGGCTTTTTTTGCCATAAAGATGGCCGCCGGCAGTGAGAATGCTTCCTATTGTGCACCCATTACGCCCGAGCGTTTGTTTATGGAATTGAGGGCAGGGGTATAGGGTTAGGTTCTTATGATCATTTTGCTTCAACAATAACAAATTGTTCCGATCAAAAGGAGGAAATTATGATTCCTAAAACAATGAAATCTTTTTTGGAAGATGCTCTATCTGAAAGTGTACGCGAAAAACGGCTGATACAGGACGGCCCTTTCTGCTTTCTGGAGTTCGGGCCTTTGGATGTGGACAGCCTTCAGCGGCTGGGCATCCGCGTGGACCGCCTGGGGCCCAGGCTGGTTTCCTGCCTCTGGGACAGGGAAAGCGCCCTTGAAATCGGCGGCTACCTGGTGGTGGACAATTTGGCCATGGGAGCGCCCTCCATGGGGGGCACCCGGATGCTGCCGGATATCACCCCGGATATCATCCATAACCTGGCCCGGGGCATGACCCTGAAAAATGCCGCTGCCGATTTGCCCTTTGGGGGCGGTAAATCCGGGATCGTCTGTCCCGGTGCCATGGACAAAAAAGAGCGAAAAGAGATTATCAAGGGGTTTGGCCGACTGATCAAGCGGTATAAGGATATCTACATCCCGGGACCGGATGTGGGGACCAATGACCAAGACATGAAAATTTTCGCCATTGAAAACGGGATTGATAACGTGGTTTCCAAGCCGGCGGACATGGGCGGGAACCGGATTGACGAACTGGGCGCAGCCGCCAAGGGGGTGGTTGCGGCGTTCAATGCCCTGGTAGAGCATCTTCCCCGCCTCAGGGAACTGCCCCAGTTTAAAACTATGGAGATCCCCCCTGTCGGGGAACTGGATGTACTTATCCAGGGATTCGGGGCCGTAGGGGCAAATACTGCAAGGCTCTTCCATGAGAACACCCGCAACTACCGGCCCAGGATAAAGGGTATCAGCGACGCCACAGGCTATCTGCTCAATCCGGACGGTCTGCCATGGTCCCAATTGTTCAGTATGTGGAAAACCCTGGGGACCGTTGCCGGGGCTTATTACCACGAACGGATCATGCACGGTGAGGACCCTGTGGGTCATAGAACCGTCTTTTCCAACAACCCGGACAACCTGCTCACCGAGTCGGCCTTCTGCCTGATTCCGGCTTCCCCCGTGTTTAATTACCTGGACGTTTCCCCTATAACTAACCCTTCCATGACCTGCGACCGGATGGGCAAATGGCAAATGATTGTGGAAGGGGCCAATACCTATTCCCCGGATCCGGCCCGGAAAGCCCAGCGTCGACGGATGGAGCGTCATGTTTTTCGGGACAGGGGGATCCTCATTGCTACCGATTACCTGGTCAATGCAGGAGGGGTCATCTATGCGGCCCATGAAAGGATCATTCCTACCCCCCGCCACCTCTATATTCCAAAGGAGCTTCTGGGTGACCCCGGTGGAATCCAGGGGTGGCTGGACAAGCACCGCACTGAATTCCAACGCCTGGCGGAACAGCGGCAGAAGGCCGCCCTGGAAAAGCTGGAAACCGTTATTCCCGCCAATATGAAAGAACTCATCCAGGGGCTGTGCCAGGACGGGGACAGTCTGCCCTGTGAAGTGGCGGAAAAGATATCGGTACGGCGGATTGCATCAAAAGAAAAATCCAAAACCGCCAGGGATGTTATGGCTCCGGCGCCCGTCATCGGCCTGGACAAGCAGATAAGAGATGCCGCCGAACTTCTGGTGGAGAGCCATGTATCTATTGTCACTGTGGTATCGGAAAAGGGCCGGCCCATCGGTATCGTGACCAACTGGGACATCACCCGGGCTACAGCCATGAAACTGCCCATGGATGCGCCCTTGACAAAAATTATGACTACGGACCTGGTGTCAACCGGGCCGGACACCAGTATCCTCAACTGCATCCGGATACTGGAGAACCATGAAATTTCAGCCATGCCCGTGGTGGATGAGAACCGGGTCCTGGGCATTATTTCGGGGGATATCCTGGCCAGGAAAACCTTGTTCCGCCTGCTTCAGACAGAAGGCTGAAGACTGGAGATCAATCCTCCGGGCGCTATCTAAAATGCTGCAAATCGGGTGATCCCCGCGTCTTTAGCCTCTTTGACAGCTTTGTTGAATTCAGTCACAGAGACGCGCCTTGCTAATTCTTTCACGTGGAGCGCCTTCCCACAAGGGCGATATTGATCCATGATGTTGACATAGGTGTTTTTTGAGACATGGTTGGCAATAAATGACATCACCTCCCCGGTCCCGGCCATCCCGGAGGGCATGACCAAGTGTCTGAGCAGTAACCCTCGTGTGGCAATACCGTTTTCATCAAGCTGCAGATCGCCAACCTGTCGATGCATTTCGACAACGGCTTTTGCGGCTATTTGGGGATAATCCGGCGCATTGCAGGTCTGTTCGGAAATAGCCGGATCCCAAAATTTAAAATCCGGCATATAAATATCGATCACTCCCTCCAGCAGTTTTAACGTTTCCACCTTGTCGTATCCGCTGGAGTTGTATACTAGGGGGATCCTTAATCCCCCGTCAATGGCCATGTCAAGGGCAGACAAAATTTGTGGCACCACATGGGTGGGGGTCACAAAATTAATGTTATGGCAACCGTTATTCTGCAGGATCAACATCATGCCGGCCAACTGCCCGAGTCCACACTCCTCTCCGTTTCCCTCGTGACTGATATCGTAATTCTGGCAAAAATTACATTTCAAGTTACAGTGGGTGAAAAAAATGGTGCCTGAGCCAAAAGCCCCGACCAATGGCGGTTCTTCTCCAAAGTGGGGATTGAAACTGGAAACAACCGCTTCTTCACCGGTAGAACACCCACCCAACTCCCCGGAAAGACGGTCGACCTTACATGCTATAGGACAAAGCTCACAGGATTTTAACAGATGTCGCGCTTTATTGATTTTATCCCGGAGTAGTCCTTTCTCTTTGGTCTCAATATAGGCTGCTTGAAAGGCTGACATTGCATGCTCCTTTTCCTTCTGTTGTCAATATATGAAACTGCAAAACAGAATCACTATTTCCATATTGAGAACCATCCTAACCGTATCAGCAAAATAATGCAATTTTTTGGATTCCAGCCTTTTCTGGGAGTGTCAGGCAGACACCTTCCCGGCAGCGATTTGTGCCAGTTTAAAAAACAGTGCCCTGGCATCTGCCAGGTCTTTTTCATCCGGGTGCTTGGCGGCCTCTTCAAGTCTGGCCCTGCGTTCCGGGGTCATGCTGTGATGGGCGTCCATCATTTTTGTTTCCATTATTTTAATTAAAGCCGGGTCCGCCTTGCCCTGGCATAGAAATTCTCCCAGGATTTCATTGCCCTTTACAAGTGCTCTTGCATTTTTCAGGCACTGCCGCGCATGATCAGAATCGGGATAGGCGCCAAGGGTACCGAACAAGCCGCTCTTTTCCGTTGCTACGGGCGTGCCCCCAAGACCGGCATGCACAACGGATTTTTTCTTAAATGCGCCGGTGAGCGGATTATCGCAGATTTCAGCGAGATAATGGCGGTCAAAAGAAGTTTCGCCAAAGGGTTCCATCAGTTTGAGTTTTGCGTTGGC
Source organism: Desulfobacter sp. (assembly GCF_050177295.1). NCBI lineage: Bacteria > Pseudomonadati > Thermodesulfobacteriota > Desulfobacteria > Desulfobacterales > Desulfobacteraceae > Desulfobacter > Desulfobacter sp. Next base: position 282 of record NZ_JBFXHE010000221.1, on the reverse strand, counting down.
GTCCTGAGGGGGCGTGGTGATTTCCTGTTTCATGGTTAGGCTCAAAACTCCTTTTCCGGGATATCGTTGAAAGGAAAATAGGTCTTTGATTCGTTTTGTATTTGAGAGTTCGTAAAGTCATCTATAGCAAACTATTTATCATGTCAAGGCTGATTTGGCATCGAAACCCCAACCGGGCACAGTCCCGACATGTTGCTCGTCGTGCCCATTCGGGCTATATTTCAGGTTCTTGATAATCGTTTTGTTCTTTGTTATTCTTAATTTTATAGAAAAGGATATTTC
>NZ_JBFXHE010000220.1:0-7273 GCF_050177295.1 Desulfobacter sp. | reverse complement strand
AAGAACTGGCCCTTGGATTTACAGAGCTTGATAAATTGATGGAATTTTCACTCCCGGAGGTTGACGGTGTCTTGGGAACCATTAAGAATAGTGCATCATTCCTTAAACGTAAATCTGCGGAGCCAAAAAGCAGCGTCGCTGATTAAAGCGTTCACTGCGGCTGCACCGCGATTAGGCGGATTGATTAATATAATGAACAATATTGGAAAGCGTTGCCTTATATTTATGAACGGCCAGTTGAGCAGCCTTGTCATGCAGTAGCTGGTTCCTTTCAATCTCCCTGGAAATCATCTCAGTTGATCGGCGTAGTATTTTTGAAAGAGAGCATGCAATATTCCTGCTGATTTTATAACCAGTATTAGGCATTTCCATCAGGAGTTCATCGAGATATCGTCCATTAATAATATAAATCTCAAAATTTCCCAGTGCTTTAACTGTCGCGCTTCGTGGGGATTTATCCAGAAAAGACATTTCTCCGAAAACAGTCGGTCCTTTTATTTCAGTTAACTGATGATTATAAAGATTATTTGTTTCCAGCTCAACCTGCACCTTGCCTTCCGGAAGAAAGTAGATATTATCGTCAACAGTTCCCTCCTCTATAATTTTATCTCCCTGGGCCACATCCGTCACAGATGCACATCCTTCAAATATCTGTTTGATCTCGAATGAGGAGAGGCCGCTGAAAAAGATGGTCTGCTGAACAAGTGTAATATCATATTCCATATAAAAACTCCTTGCCTAGTGTTCATTAAAGTTTGAATAACCGGTAATAATTTATGCGATTTATTCTAACCATGGGATCAGGCCATTGTATTCCAGTAAACTTTTTCGGTCATATTTCCCCAAGCCGCGGTTTTAGCCTGGAAAGCAATATAATCTTCATGGACTTTTGCTGCAAAGGGATCTTTTTTGGCTTCTTCGGCAATAACGGCTTGGGAGATCTCTTTTAACTTTTTGATAACATCATCCGGAAAGACCTGTATTTCCACCTTGTGTTCCTTGACCAGGCTGTCTATGGCCACGCTGCTCCGGGCGTCGAAGGCGGCCAGGGTGCGGATGTTGATATTGCCGGCAACCACGTCCAGAATTTTCTGGTAGTTTTTCGGCAGCTCATCATAGGCTTTTTTGGCCCACCGTCAAATCCCCCAATGGTCCCGTACATAGACGGACGCCGGTCCCGGAACAGGCCCCAGCCCGCCCGCATGTTTTCAATTTCCTTGAAATCAAAGGAAACGATTTTTATATCTTGGGTGTTACGGTCGCACTGGGCAAGTATTTCTCCGGTGTTGCCGGTGATAAAGGATGTGCCGTAAAAGGTCATTTCAACATCCCGGTCCTTTTCCGTGCCAATGCGGTTGGATGCGCACACCGGAATCACATTGGCGGCTGAATGGCCCTGCATGGTCCGCTGCCAGTGGGGCTGGGAATCATACCCGGGCATTTGGGGTTCCGACCCGATGGCCGTGGGGTACAGCAAGATGTCCGCCCCCATCAGCGCCATGCTGCGGGCGCTTTCCGGAAACCACTGGTCCCAGCAGATGCCCACCCCCACCTTGCCGAACCGGGTGGCCCATACCTTGAAACCCGTGTCCCCCGGGCTGAAATAATATTTTTCTTCATACCCCGGCCCCTGGGGAATATGGGTTTTGCGGTAGATCCCCATGACGGTGCCGTCGGCATCAATCATGGCCATGCTGTTGAAATATGCCTGGCCGGCCCGTTCAAAAAAACTGATGGGCAGCACCACGCCAAGTTCCTTGGCCAAGGCGCTGAATCCCTTGATCAGGCCACTTTTGTCTTTTTCCCGGGCCAGGGAAAAATAGGCAGAGTCCTGTACCTTGCAGAAATAGGGACCTGAAAACAGCTCCTGCAGCAGGATGATATGTGCGCCTTTGGCAGCGGCATCCCGTACAACCTGTTCCGCCTTTTTTACATTGGTTTCATAGTCAATACTGCAGGCCATCTGGGTGACCGCGACGTTTACTTTTTCCATATTTACTCCGGTTAAAAAGGTGGCAGGGCTGTCCCTGCCGGCTGCTGCTGGGCGATACAGTGTATCCCGCCGCCGCCGGCAAAAAGGGGCAGGCTCGGGATCCGGATAATGGTGCGGTCCGGGAAAATCTGCTGCATCATCTCTTCTGCCTGATCATCTGCCGGATCATCAAAGGCGGACATGATAATGGCACCGTTGGGCATGTAAAAATTAATATAGCTCAGATCCATTCGTTCACCCCCCCAGTCCTGCCGTCCGGGCTGGGGAATTTCCACTATTTCTATGGCGTTCCCTGCCGCATCAACAGCGCCTGCAAGTCTTTTCTTTGCATCCTGGGTGACTGCAAAATTGGCGTCGCCCGGATCGGGACAGGAATTTAAAAGGATAAGGCCGGGACGGGCAAATGTTGCCAGAATATCAACGTGCCCGGTGGTTTCATCCCCTTCAAGGCCATTGCCAAGCCATAACACCTTTTTAATCCCGAGATAGGCCCGGAACAAGTTTTCAAAATCCGCTTTTGTGAACCCGGCATTGCGCTTAGGGTCCAGCAGGCATTGTTCGGTGGTGACCAGCGTGCCTTTGCCGTCCACATGGATGGAGCCGCCTTCCAGGATAAAGGGGGCGGTGTACCGCCGCATGGACAAATGGCGCAGGATATCAATGGCCATGGCCTCATCGCAGGGGCCTGTGATGGGATAGTGGCCCCATCCGGTAAATACCCAGTCAATCCCGGCAACGTTGCCTTTTTCATCCCGCACAAAGGTGGGCGCACTGTCCCTGGCCCAGGAGTCAAAGCAGGTGGCATTGACCAGGGTGACCGCGCTGCCCAGAAGGTTTCGGGCTTCGGTCCGCTGTTCCGGGTTGACCAGCATATAGACCGGTTCAAAACCGGCAATGGCCCGGGCCACCTTTGCATAGGTTTGTTTTGCTTCGGTCAGCACCCCCTTGAAACACTCCCGGGAGCAGGGCCACACCATCCAGCAGGCATCATGGTCCTCCCATTCGGCGGGCATGGTCAGCCCGTCGCTTTGCGGGGTGCGCACCGGGATGGAGAAAAAACCGTTTGCAGGGGGACCAGCCAAAGGATGGGCCCCCTGAATCTGTATTAGTTGTGTCATGTATTTTCTTGTGTCCTGATATTTTTAAACAGTTGTGTTTATCATTACATGTTTGGTCACCAGGTAATCCCCCACTGCTTCCGCAGACAGATCCTTGCCAAAACCGGACTGCTTGAACCCGCCATGGGGCGCTTCGGAAACCAGGGGCAGATGGTCATTCACCCAGACGCATCCGAACTCCAGGGCCTTGGCCACCCGCATGGCCCGGGCCACGTCACGGGTGAATACCGAAGATGCCAGGCCAAATACCGTATCATTGGCCATGGCCATGGCGTCTGACTCCTCCTTGAAGGACTGGATGGTGACAACAGGTCCGAATACCTCTTTTTGCACGATTTCAGAATCCTGGGCAACATGATTAATTACCGTGGGAGCATAAAAATAACCGGGCCCATCCAGGATTTCACCGCCGCACAGAATGTTTGCGCCTGCGGCTTTGGCGCGTTTAACAAAACCGTCCACCAATTCCATATGGGATTTGGAAATCATGGACCCCATCATGGTGCCGCTGTCAAAGGGGTTGCCCACCTTCACGGCTTTCATGGCTGCCACAAGGCCATCGGTCACCCTGGCCACGCAGGATTCATGGCAGATCACCCGGGTGGCTGCCGTGCAGTCCTGGCCGGAGTTGCAAAAGGCGCCCAGACTGATCTTCTGGGCCACAAGCCCGGGGTCGGCATCTTCAAACACCATCACCGGGGCTTTGCCGCCCAGTTCCAGGTGAACCCGTTTGATGGATTCGGCAGAACTCTGCATAATGGCGGCGCCCGTGCTGGTGGCCCCGGTCACCGAAATCATGCGGATATCCTTGTGGTTGACAATGGCAGGGCCCACATTGCCGGTGAGCACATTGACAACCCCGTCCGGGATCCCCGCCTTTTTGCACAGTTCCCCCAGCATGAGCGAGGTGCGCGGGGTCAGGGAGGCCGGTTTGAGCACGGTGGTACACCCGGCGGCCAGGGCCGGACCGATTTTCCAGACCGCCATGAGCAGCGGATAGTTCCAGGGTGCGATCTGGCCCACCACGCCCACGGGTTCCCGGCGATAGATGCTGGTGTACCCCGGGGCATATTCGCCGGCATGGTGTCCGCTGTTGTCCCGGGCGCTGCCGGCAAAAAAGCGCAGGTTATCGATGCAGAAGGGCAGGTCCCCGCCAAGGCTTAGGAATTCATAGGGCTTGCCTGTGTCCTGGCTCTCGATTTTGGCAAGTTCCTCGATGTTTTCCTGCATGAGGTCTGCCAGTTTCCACATGCACATGCTGCGTTCCTTGGGCGTCATCCCGCGCCACACGGGAAAAGCGGCCTTGGCGGCAGCAACGGCTTTGTCCACGTCGGCGGCACCCGCATTGGCAACCTGGGCAATGATTTCTCCTGTTGCCGGGTTTTCCACAGCCAGAACACCCTGGGCGCCGTCACACCATTTTCCATTAATCCAAAGTTTCATAATTGTTCTCCTTGTTATCGTATTTTTTTACCCTTTAATATCCTTGAATACCTCTTCCATGATGGCAAGAGCCCGGTCCAGGGTCTCCATGGGGATGTTCAGGGCCGGTTCAAACCGGATGCACTTGGCGTTGGACAGTGTGCCGGAGGTGATGACGCCCCGGGAAAAGAGTCCTGCTGACAGGCTGTAGCCGATCTCGTCGGAGACAAATTCCATGCCGATGAGAAGGCCTTTGCCGGTTACCTTGTTCAGAATGCCGGGATAGGTCTCCTTTAACGCGTTGAGGCGTTTCATCACGTACTCCCCTTTTTGGGCGGCCTGGTCCACAAGCCCCTCTTCCTGGAGCACAGAGATGGCTGCCAGGGCGGATGCGCAGGCCAGGGGGTTGCCGCCGGTGGTGGTGGTGTGCATAAAGGGGTTGGGCTCCATGACTTCCCAGATGTCATGGGTGGAGAAAAATCCGGACATGGGCACCACCCCGCCGCCAAGGGCCTTGCCAAAGCACATGATGTCAGGCGTTACATCCCAGTGGTCCACGCCGAAAATCTTGCCGGTGCGGCCGAATCCGGTCTGGACTTCATCGGCGATTAAAAGCACGCCGTAATGGTCGCAAAGCTTGCGCAGGCTGGGCCAGAAATCATCCGGCGGTACAATGGCACCGGCCTCGCCCTGGATGGGTTCCGCCACAATAGCGGCAATGCCGTTGCCCACCTGTGCGCTGGTCTTGAGCAGGCGTTCCACTTCATCGGCATCGCCAAAGGGCGCATGCTGCACCCCTTCAAGCAGGGGCAGCAGGGGCTGGCGGAAGACATTTTTGCCCATGAGCGACAGCGAGCCCAGGGTTTTTCCGTGGAACCCCTTGAGCATGGCAATAAACCCCTTTTTGCCGGTGTAGAGTTTGGCCAGCTTCATGGCGCCTTCCACAGCTTCGGTGCCGGAATTGGCAAAAAATCCATACTGGATATCCCCCGGGGTGATCATGCCGATAACCTGGGCCAGTTTTGCCCGTAAAGGATCAAGCATCTCCTGGCTGTACTGGGGGCTTCGGTCAAGCTGGGCTTTGACCGCGGCAATAATTTTGGGGTGCCGGATGCCATAGGAGTACAGGCCGAATCCGCCGAGCAGATCAATGTATTCACGTCCAAGGATGTCCTTTAAAATGGAGCCCTGGCCGGTCCACTCCGTAACGGCAAAGCTGTTTTCCTCGGTGACCGATTTGCGGTATTCGAGAAATCCCTTGTTCACATGATTTCGAAAGTTCTCCACGGTCTCTTTAGCCACCATCTCCCGTTCTTCCCGGGTGATATCGGCATCGTTTTTTTTAATCAGGTTAACATACTTATTGGCTTCCTTAAACGCTTGTGTAATATCCCTGCTCATTTTGTTTCCGTTCCTTTTCTCCTTACATACGTAAAAAGTGTTTTTACAAAGTTTTTTTATATGAAATTTGGGTTTTCTAACCGCCATCGGCATATTTACTGAATGGTCAGTAAATAATTTGCGTGAGCTGTTAATGTATCATTTTTGTTTTTTACCACTAAGAACACGAAGGTCACGAAGATTCAGGATATGAAACTTCGTGATCTTTGTGGTTGAATAACGCCGGGTTTGGATGGAGACTTGCCCATATGCAAGGCGCAAGGACCGTTGTAACCGGAGCAACCTTATGGTTGTGAGGATTACAACGGTCCGCAGAAAGGCCGCAGATGGGTGAGTCCCCATTCAAACGCTATCTGGTTTTGATCATTGTCCACAGCTCGTCGTAATACCGGTTATCCTTGCCAAGATCAGTGATGAATTCAAGCGTCTTCATGGTCTCTTCACTTGGATAAATAGCCGGATTGGTCAGGTCGGCAGGTGTGATAAATTCCTTGGCAGCCTTGTTCGGCGTGGCATACTGGGTCCAGTTGGAGAGCGCGGCGCCGTTTTTGGCATCCAGCACCCAGTTGATGAATGTGTGGGCATAGTCCACATGGGGGGCACCGGCAGGAATGGCCATGTTGTCCGCCCAGATCACGCCGCCTTCCTTGGGATTGGCAAAGACAAATTTCTCAGGGGCATCCGCCACGGCACGCAGGGCGTCACCATTGTAAACCAAAGCGGCAATGGCAGTGCCTGCAACAACCTTGGACCGGCCGCCGGTTCCCACGTCAAATCCGGCAAAGAACTTGCTTGATTTGGTTTCGATCATCATGTCGGCAAGGGCCTTAAGGTCGGTTTTGTCCAGGGTGTTAACGCTTTTGCCCATGTATTTCAGGGCAATGCCCAGCATTTCCCGGATGGAGTCAATCATGACCACAGGACCCTTGCGGGCACCCGGATCAAAGAATAACGAAGTGGATGCCACGTAATCCGCACCCAGCTTTTCTTTATTGTAGAGCATGCCCACAGTTCCCCACTGATAGGGTGCCGTATATTCATTGCCCGGATCATAGGCTGTATTTTTAAACGCAGGTTCCAGGTTCACCAGGTTGGGCAGTTTGGCATGGTCAAGCTTCTGGAGCAGGTTCAGCTTGATCATGGTTTTGATGATGTAGTCGGACGGGACAACCACGTCATACTGGTTTACGCCGCCGGCCTGCAGTTTGGCCACAAGCTCTTCCGTGGACTCGTAGAGTTCCACCCGGCTTTTAATACCCGTATCTTTGGTAAAGGTGTCCATATAGTCCTCGGGCATATATTCACTCCAGATCAGAACACGAAGTTCATCTGCAGCAAA
>NZ_JBFXHE010000219.1:0-7348 GCF_050177295.1 Desulfobacter sp. | reverse complement strand
TACTTTACAGACACTTGAGCACCGGCGCCCTCAAGCTGTTCTTTTATTTTGTTTGCTTCTTCCTTGCTATACCTTCTTTTACAGCTTTGGGCGCTTCTTCAACTAACGCCTTGGCTTCTTTCAGCCCAAGACCGGTGATGGCGCGAACTTCCTTAATGACATTAATCTTTTTGTCACCGGCAGCTTCAAGAATAACGTCAAATTCTGTTTTCTCTTCTTCTGCAACAGCGGTATCACCTCCGACAGGCATGGCACCGGCAGCAAAGGCAACCGGTGCGGCTGCGGATACGCCAAATTTGTCTTCAAGTTCCTTAATCAGTTCTGAAAGCTCCAGAACGCTCATGTTTGAAATAAATTCAATTACATCATCTTTTGTAATATCAGCCATTTTAATCTCCTGAAAAATATACGAATATCTAAATCGTACTTTTAAATCTAACGTGTTGGTTTAATCTAAGTTACGCTGCATCTTTTTGAGCATCTTTTTGATCTTTAACAGCATTAAGCACATTGAGAAAAGATCTGGGAACACCGGCCAGCACATTGACCAGATTTGTAGGAACGGCATTGAGTGTGTACACCAGCTTGGCCAGCAACTCTTCTTTGGACGGCATCTTGGCAAGCTGTATAACATCTTCTTCGCTTAAAAGTTTTCCACCAAGGGCTGCACCTTTAAGCTGTATTTTCTCATTGGTTTTCAGAAAGTCTGATATGACCTTGGCAGGCGCCACAGGATCATCCTTGGAAATAATGATCGCATTTGGTCCTTTAAAAAGATGAGTTAATACCTCCGAGCCGGTCTCTTTCACCGCCAGTCTCATCAGGGTATTTTTTACAACCGCCATTTGAGCCCCGGCTTCCCGAAGTTTTGCGCGAAGTTCGGTCACCTGGGATACAGTCAGTCCCTTGTAGTCGACCAAAAAAGAAATCTCTGCATCGGCGAGTTCCTTTGCGAGCCTTTCGACCAGCCCTTTTTTCTGGGAAATATTGAGCATTTTTTACACCTCCTTCCTTAATTAATTTAGTATCGAAGGTGCCAGTGAAACCAAAACAAAATTTATTTCTGTCTCGGCAGGCCGGCAAATCCGATTATGCATATCATATGCACCTACTGTCTATGACAGGTTTAACGTGTATTTCGCTTGTCAGGACGAAAGCACACTTATTATTTGATCAACTAGTTAATCAACAAAGGATCCACTTTGATACCCGGGCCCATTGTTGAAGATACGCTGATGGATTTGAGATAGGTTCCCTTGCTTGCTGCAGGTTTAAGCGAGACAATCTTATCAAGAAAAACGGTCACATTTTCCAGCAGTTTTTCAGCACCAAAGGATATTTTACCGACAGGAACATGGACAATACCCGCCTTTTCAACTCTGAAATCAATTTTACCGGCTTTGACTTCGTTGATGGCCTTGGCAAGTTCAAATGTTACGGTACCGGTTTTTGCGTTGGGCATCAGCCCTCTGGGGCCAAGAACACGACCGAGTTTACCTACAGTGCCCATCATGTCAGGTGTAGCAATTGCTTTATCAAACCCGAACCAGCCATCCTTGATCTTCTCAACGATCTCATCTGTGGCAATAAAATCTGCGCCCGCATCAAGGGCTTCCTGTTCTTTTTCACCTTTGGCAAACACCAGAACCTTCACCTCTTTACCCAGCCCATTGGGCAGAACAACGGTTCCCCGAACCATCTGGTCTGCATGCCGAGGGTCAACCCCCAGCCTTACAGCAATATCAACCGTTTCGTCAAATTTTGCATAGCTGGAAGATACAGCTATTTCCAGGGCATCTTTAGGCCCGTACTGAACCGTTCTGTCCACTTTGCTCAGTGCTTCGTTATGTTTTTTACTCCGCTTAGGCATTTTAATCACTCTTATACTTAAAAGTTAAACGACTTCTATTCCCATACTTTTGGCTGTACCTTCAATAATTCTAACGGCAGCATTAATATCCGAGGCGTTCAAATCAGGTTTTTTAGTTTCTGCAATTGCAACAACCTGAGCTTTTGTTACCTTGCCGACCTTATCACGATTCGGCTCTCCAGATCCCTTAGAAAGCTTGGCTGCAGCCAGAAGCAGTCTTGAGGCAGGCGGGGTTTTGGTTATAAAACTGAAAGATCTGTCCTGATACACAGTGATAACAACCGGAATAATCTGCCCCGCGTCATTAGCCGTTTTAGCGTTAAACGCCTTACAGAAATCCATAATATTGACACCATGCTGCCCCAAAGCCGGACCAATGGGAGGGGACGGATTTGCCTTGCCGGCTTCAACCTGAAGCTTGATCTGTGTCATTACTTTTTTTGCCATTTTAATACTCCTGAAACTCTTTATTTATAACCCGACTAAATCTTGGCTACCTGTATAAAATTCAATTCCACCGGCGTGGCGCGCCCGAAAATGCTGACCAGCACCTTGACCTTTTCTTTATCCGGAGACACATCTTCAATGGTACCGTTGAAATTGGAAAAAGGTCCATCAACAACCCGCACATCATCACCCGGCTCAAAAAGATATTTGGGCTGTGGTTTCTCCTTACCCTGCTTCATCTTTTCGATAATGCTCTGGGCTTCCCTGTCAGTTATGGGGGCAGGTTTGTTCTTTCCACCAAGAAAACCGGTAACCTTAGCAGTGGAACTTACAATATGCCACGTCTCATTATCCAGATGCATACGCACAAGAATATATCCAGGATAAAACTTTCTGGAAGACTGTCTTTTTTTTCCATCCACCAACTCGACAACATTTTCGGATGGAATCAGGATGTCCCCGAATTTTTCCGGATGTTTCAATCCCTGGATTTTTTCTTCCAGGGCAAGCTTCACCTTTTGCTCATGACCGGAATAAACATGGACGACATACCATTTTAAAGACATCTTAATTTCCCTGTAGTCTATGTAAGGACAACTTGGACGAGCTTGGACAAACTGTAGTCAAAAATCCCCAGAAAAATAGCGACAATAAATACAAAAATGACGACCACAACTGTTGTTCCGGTCGTCTGCTTCCGGGTCGGCCAGACAACTTTCTTCAGCTCAACCTTTACTTCCCGGAGGAAGTCTGCTGTTTTTGTAAATAAATTGTCCGTTTCAGACTGCCCCACCGGCTTTTCAGCCATACTCGCAGAGGTCGCCTGCACCGGCTTCCCTGCTGCAGTCGATTTTACAGCAACGTCTGCCTCACTCTCCGTTTCGACAACCCGTTTTCGTTTTTCATTTTGAGGCTTTTTTTTCTGTAATCTCGACATATTCCACCAATGAATTATCTCCTGTGCGATATCAAATACCGATTCAGAAGATGATAAAAAGTGGCAGGTCAGGAGGGAGTCGAACCCGCAACACCCGGATTTGGAGTCCGGTGCTCTGCCAATTGGAGCTACTGACCTGCAGGGTAACCTATTTTATTTTTGATTCTCTGTGGACGAGATGTTTATTACAGAATTTGCAATATTTTTTTAATTCTATCTTGTCCGGAGTCTTGCGTTTGTTCTTGGTCGTTGTATAATTCCTTCTCTTGCATTCAGTACAGGCAAGAGCAATAAGCACTCTATCCACTTTCAACCCCTTGACGTTTATTTTTAATATTGCTTACATCACCTGCCTTTGGACAAACCGTACCGCCGGCAAGTGCCACATTATTCAACGCGTGATTAGTTCTTTTAGCATAGTTTGGAGCCCATGACCAGAATCGAACTGGTGAACCTCTTCCTTACCAAGGAAGCGCTCTACCAACTGAGCTACATGGGCTTAGACAACATACAATCCAAACCAGCGTACAGGAAGACTGCGAATGGAGCGGGAGACGAGGCTCGAACTCGCGACATTCAGCTTGGAAGGCTGAAGCTCTACCAACTGAGCTACTCCCGCTTATGATAAGACCAAACTAAGTCAATCAACCAAACCGACCATGTAGTCCCAACAATCCACCATGCAGATCTCCTACATTTGTTTTGGTGGTGGGGGGAGGATTTGAACCTCCGAAGGCTGAGCCGTCAGATTTACAGTCTGATCCCTTTGACCACTCGGGAACCCCACCTAAGCTATTTTGGAGCCGATACCCCGAATCGAACGGAGGACATTCTCATTACAAGTGAGATGCTCTACCAACTGAGCTATATCGGCACTACCCAAGCTACATTTCTTCAGTAGCAAAAGACCGGGAGAATATATCAAAACATTTTTGCCATAGCAACCTCTTTTTATCAAAAAATCATAATATTTTTTCCCGGTATGCGATCAGCAGACAATAGTTCGGTTGAATATGCAATTGGATTGACAGTCCGCCAATATTCTTTTTCTATTATTACAATATATCAATGGGATTGGCTTTTTCTGTTTTTAAAGTTGACTTCTCGCTTTTTTTCTCAAATAATTGACTCTTAAGATCGCGGTAGCTCCAGTAGCTCCACGGTTTTTTCATTGACATTCCACACAGTCTTTATTACACAGACTAAAATTCAACAACAGCTATCGGTAAGGAGACGAAGTGAAGACTCACAAACTGGCTGCATTTATTTTTGCCTTATTCCTGATTACCGGTTGCCAGCAGTCCCACCTGTCAGCCAACAAACCCGTAACAGACAAAACCTTGAAGACGGCCAATGCCCAGAAAAGGAGTATCCCCAAACATTGTACAAACATTGAAAACCAGCCCCCGGATACTGATCAAGGCAGGATAGACCAGGCCCTTGAGCTTTGCGGCGTGGCACAAAATTACTGGGAAGAAGGTAACCTTGAAGAAGCATTGTCAAGCCTTGATGCGGCCTATGCCCTGATGCTTGAAATTGATACCCCTGACAATTCCGAGGTGGATCAGCAAAAGGAGGACATCCGTTATCTTATCTCCAAACGTATTCTTGAAATTTATGCGTCCCGTCAGATTGTTGTAACCGGGCACCATAAAGCTATCCCCATCACCTTAAACGACCATGTGAATGCTGAAATAAAACGGTTGACCGGACCTGAACGGGGCTTTTTCATCCGTGCACTTAACCGTTCCTGCCGTTACCGTCCGTTTATTGTTCAGGCGCTCAAAAAATCCGGACTGCCCGAAGAGATCTCGTGGCTGCCTCTGATCGAGAGCGGTTTTCAGATCACAGCCCTATCCCCCGCAAGAGCCCTTGGCCTGTGGCAGTTCATACCGTCAACAGGAAATAAGTTCGGATTAAGCCGCAACCATTATATAGATGAACGCATGGATCCTGAGAAGTCCACCCAGGCAGCCATTGATTATCTTAAGGAACTGCATAATCTGTTCGGAGACTGGACTACGGCCCTTGCAGCCTACAATTGTGGTGAATATCGCGTACTCAAGACCATCCGCAAACAGAAAATCAACTATCTGGATGATTTCTGGGACCTGTACCAGAGCCTGCCCCAGGAAACAGCAAGATATGTACCTAGATTTCTGGCCACCGTCCATATTGTTAACAATCTGGAAAAATACGATATGGCAATAACTGATCCGTTAAAGCCGCTTGAATACAAACCTTTTGACATAAAAAAACAGGTCAGTTTAAGCGAGGTCGCAAGCGCCATCAATGTAGGCGCCGACACACTTGCCGCCCTTAATCCGGAACTGCGCCACCAGGTACTGCCGCCTGACCCTTATACAATTAAAATACCGGTGGACCACGCAGACAGCTTCATAGACAAAATTGATAGCATAAAGCCCATAAAAACAACTTACCAGGAAAGCCCTCCTAAATATACATACTACCGAGTACGGAAAGGGGATACATTATCCAGCATTGCTACCAAATTGAAAACTTCCGTAGATACCATTATCCGTTGCAACAAAATTTCAAAAAAAAGCCGTATTCTCACCGGAAACGTATTGAAAATTCCAGGCTCAAATTATCAGGCAAGTTCAAGTACTGCCAAAACGAACAGAAAAAAATCCGATTCAGACTATGGAACAAAAATCACGTATAAAGTACACAGTGGAGACACCTTATGGATGATTGCCAAAAAATTTTCTACAACAGCCAAGCAGATTAAATCGCTGAACAAATTATCAGGAACAAAGTTAATTGTTGGTCAGGGGCTGACTATTATCCCCGGGGATAAAGGCAGCACAAACAGCAAAAAGGTTTCAAAGTATAAAGTAAAATCCGGGGACAGCCCTGAACTCATTGCAAAAAAACACAATATGAGCCTTGACCGTCTGCTCGCCTTAAATAATTTAAGCAAGAGAAACAAAATTTATCCCGGCCAGAACCTGTTGGTAGAGTGATGGGTTCTGTTTTAACCGTTTCAATTTTTAACTTGCCTTGGCATATTCTAATAATGTATAAAGGCAGCCTGTTTCAATGGATGCAGTGGGAGAATAGCTACCCTGTCAAAAATAATTGAAAGACTTTAGCCCCCGTAGCTCAGTGGATAGAGCATAGGATTCCTAATCCTTGTGCGCAGGTTCGATTCCTGCCGGGGGCACCACTATTTGAAAGAGGCTTGGCTGTGCGGACATTTTCGCAGCACTTGGGATATAATGCCAGATGTTTTAACAAAACCAGAGTTGCTTGCACCGGCCGGCAACTTTGAAAAACTTGAAATTGCCGTCCATTACGGGGCAGATGCGGTATATCTGGGTGGTAAAGATTTTAGCCTGAGAAATTTTTCAGGCAACTTTACAGATGGCGAACTTGAAGATGCGATAAAATTTGCCGGAAAGCACCAGGTCAAAGTATATCTTACTTGCAACATTTACTCCCGCAACCATGAGCAGGACAGTATCGAAGCATTTCTGGAAAGGATAGGCAATATCGGCCCCCATGCCGTTATCATTTCAGATCCAGGTATTCTTATAAAGTCCAAACAGATTATTCCCCATATAGACATCCATCTAAGCACCCAGGCCAATACCACAAATTTCAACGCAGTTCTTTTCTGGGAACAGCTGGGCGTTAAACGGATAAACCTGGCAAGGGAATTATCCATTGAAGAGATAAAAACCATTACATCTCGCACAACAATCCAGACCGAGACCTTTGTCCATGGCGCCATGTGCATGTCGTACTCCGGCAGATGCCTTTTGAGCAGTTTCTTAAGCGGCCGCGACAGCAACAGAGGACTGTGCAGCCATCCCTGCCGCTGGAATTACGCGGTCATGGAAGCGCTTCGGCCCAATGTATATTATCCTGTTCAGGAGGACAGCCGCGGCACCTACATCTTTAATTCCAAGGACATGTGCCTGATAGACCACATTCCCGAATTAATCCATGCCGGAATTTCCTCCTTTAAAATAGAGGGCAGGATGAAAGGAATAAATTATCTGGGTTCTGTGGTAAAAACGTATCGCAACGCCATTGACGCATATATCGCAGATCAGGATTCTTATTCA
>NZ_JBFXHE010000218.1:0-7365 GCF_050177295.1 Desulfobacter sp. | reverse complement strand
GCGTGGAGGAACAAAAGGCTGATGAAACTGCGTGCCGCATGGAGCATGCCATGGACACATCCACCTTTAAAAAATTCCAGGCCTTTATTCAAACCATGGACGACTGTCCCCACCGGGAAGACAATTAATCTTAGGGTACATCCTGATCGCCTGTCACAAACAAGGTTAATTCACGGATCACCACATACAGGGCCGGTACAAAAATAAGTGTCAACGCCGTGGCTGCAACCAGGCCGAAACTAAGACTCACGGCCATAGGGATAAGAAACTTGGCCTGGAAGCTTGTTTCCGTTAAAAGCGGGGCAAGGCCTGCCACCGTGGTGAAGGAAGTCAAAATCACAGGCCGGAACCGGGTTTCACCGGACTTGACCACAGCCTCAAACACCTTTGTCCCCTTGGCAACTTCAACATTTATAAAATCAATGAGGATCAGGGAATCGTTAACCACAATACCGGACAAGGCCACAATTCCGAAAATCGAAATCATGGTAATATCCAGACCCATTACAAAATGTCCCACAACCGCCCCGATCAGGCCAAAGGGGATAGCGGTCATAATAATCAATGGCTGGTTGTAGGAGCGAAACTGGCTTGCTAAAAGCAGAAAGATAATCATGATTGCCACAACAAATCCTTTGATCAGGCTTTCCATGGACTCTTTGCTGCGCTTGGCCTGGCCTTCAAGGTCATAGGGAATCCCGGGAAAGCGCTTGATCATGTCAGGCAAAAATTTTTTACTTAAATCTTTGACAATATTCTGGGCATTGGCAGTGTCCTCATCAAGATCGGACGTCACGGTGATCACCCTGTGCCTGTCCACGCGCTTAATTGTCGCGTACCCCCTCTGGGTCTCAATGCGCGCCACCTGGTTCAAGGGGATTTCACGATTGTCCTTTGTCCGGATGCGAAGCCGGTCTATACTGGCTTCGGTCTCCCGCTCCTGCTTGGAATACCGGACCATGACCTTGACATCATCTTTTCCCCGCTGGATTTTAAGAACTTCATCACCATAATATCCCTGGCGAAGCTGGGTGGCGATGTCTGCCATAGTCACGCCTAAAGATTCGGCGCCCGGTTGGATATAGATCTGTTTTTCCATCTTTCCGGGCCTGAAATCATCGGTGATGTCAAAGGTGCCCGGATAGGATGCAATCTCCTCCTTAAGGGCCTGGGCTGCCGCTTCCATTTGGGAAAGCTCACTTCCGTGCAGACGGATCTCAATGGGATTTCCTCCGGGACCGCTGCCGATAATGCTAAATGTAGACTGCTCAGTCCCCAGAATATCACCCGTGAATTCCCGCCATTTGCTTGTCACCTCCGAAGCCAGGATATCCGGACGCTTTGCAGACGGTAAAATCTCAATCCAGGCGATACCGCAATGCCCGCCCGATACCCCCTCTTTCCAGTCCCGTTGTGGTATAACCCCCACCAGGGAAAAGGTATTTACGATAAGATCTTTGTTGTCCTCAACCCGATCCCTGAAATAATCGTTGAGTTTAAAGGCCCCGGTTTCAATCTGTTTAATTGTTTTCTGGGTGGTATCAAAGGGGGTGCCCAAAGGGTAAACAATCTCCGAATACATCCAGTTGGAATCACTTTTCGGGAAAAAAGTGTACGGCACATGGCCGCCGGCAATCAGTCCTAAACTGATGATCAGACATCCTAGGCCCAGTACCAGAGTAAAATACCTATTTTTGACACAATAGCGCAGTATTGGAAGATACCAGGCATAGATGACATGATTCAGTCCTTTTTCCATCCGGATTCTCAGGGTGCTGTGAATATAGGCAACATCTGTTTTAAGCCAGTGGGCCCAGAAAAACAACTTCTTGTAAATCCTTGGCATACCGCCTCCCGCCGGTGAGTGGGACAGGGTGCTTTCCAGGTGTGCGGGCAGGATAAAAAAAGCTTCCAAAAGGGATATGAAAAGAATGCAAATCACGGACTCGGGCATGACCGCGATAAACTTTCCCATGATGCCGGTGATAAACATTAAAGGCGCAAACGCCACAATGGTTGTGACCACAGCCATGACCACAGGTCCCCCCACCTGTTCCATGGCCGCCATGACAGCCTGCTTGGGTGTTTTTCCGGCAGAGTAATGGGTATAAACGTTCTCCCCCACAATAATGGCGTCATCCACAAGGATGCCCAGGGTCATAATAAATCCAAACAAAGAGAGCATATTCACTGACGCGCCAATGTATTCCAGAAAAAGAAACGCCCCCATAAAGGAGATAGGAATACCCGATGCCACCCAGAAGGCAAGGCCTAAATCCAGAAACAGGGCCAGCACCACAAACACCAGGATAATCCCCTGGGTTCCGTTTTTGAGCAAAAGATCAATGCGCTCCTGAACCATGTCCGCTATATTGTACCAGTACCCAAGACCTATCCCTTTGGGCAGATCGTCCCGGGCATTATCAAGATAGGCAAGCACCCGGTTGGAGATGGCAATGGTATCCTGGGAATCGGTGCGTTTTACCACCACCATGGCAGCGGGTTGCCCGTTAAAACGGGATTGAAGGTCCAGATCCTCAAATCCGTCAACCACCCGGGCCACATCCCCGAGCCGGACCACAGTGCCGTCAGCCCTTGTCACCAGGGGAATCTGTTCATATTCAGCACCGGTATACCGTTTGCCCTTGGCCCGGATTAAAAATTCGCCACCACTGGTTTTGATCAGCCCGCCGGGCAATTCAAGGCTTCCCGAGCCCACGGCGCGCACCACATCATCAAAAGAGAGGGAAAAGTTGCGCAGATTTTCTTCTGAAATCTCCACGGAGATCTCATACTCCCGAACCCCCATGAGTTCTGCCAGCGATATTTCATCAAAACCCACCAGATCATCCCTGATTTTCTCGGCAGTCTGTTTAAGGGTTCGTTCGGCCACATCACCGTAAACAGCCACATAAATGGCCGGCTCATTGTTTTTGATCTCAATCACCACAGGATCTTCGGCCAGGGTGGGGAAAGAGTCAATCAGGTCAATCTCTGTTCTGACTTCGTTAAGCTTGGCGGCAATGTCCGTGCCGGCATCCAGTTCCAGTACCACGCCGGCATGTCCTTCAACCGCCGTAGAATACATTGTTTTGATATTTTCAAGACTTTTGAGCTGTTCTTCAATTTTGATGCAGATACCTTCTTCCACATCCTCGGGGGAGGCACCCGGGTAATCCACGGCAATACTGATCATATCCAAAGAGAACTGCGGGAACATCTCCCGCTTCATGTTCATGGCCGTAAACATCCCGGCCACAATCAGAAAGACCATGATCAGATTCACCGTAACCCGATGCTCCACCGACCATTTGCCAAGGGCCTTCATTTAGTTCTCCCCGGCCTTTTTAACCGTGATTGCCATACCGTCTAAAGCCCCGGGCAGGGGAGATTCAATGATCAGATCACCTGGGGTTAAGCCGTCTGTAATATAAACATCGTCTTCAAACCGCCGGATCACTTTGACCCTCTTAATCACGAGATGATTTGCCTTAGCCAGATACAGGGTATCGGGAGAGCGCATGAGTGTTCGTGGAATCTTAAACACATTTTCTTTTTGTTCCCCTTTGACACGGCACTTAACAAAGACACCGGGTCTGAGCAGCAGCAAAGGATCTTTAACATCCAGGCTACCAATTTCCACCGTCATGGGCATGGTCCGGGTTTTTTCGTCAATGGCGGCTTTAATTCTGACCACATGACCCGGCCACAACGGAGATCGTCCGCCTTCCAGATTGGCAATAGTTATAATCACTTGGGGCCGCCCCCCGTTTTCAAAAACAGAACCCAGCCATTGAAGTTCTTCAAGGTGAACACGGATATCCACATCCAGGGCATCTTTTTCATACATCACCCCAAGCACCTGGCCCGGATTAACATATTTCCCCGACCTGGACCTGTTTGGCCACCACAAAGCCATAAAAGCCTGCTTTAATTTCGGATTTTTCAAGCATCAGAGAAGCCGTTGCAAGTGCAGCCTGTGCCGAAGCCAAGGCTGATTTTTTCAAGGCCATCCGTGAGGGGACAAGTTCCTGGGCATTGGTGATTTTCTGCAACTGGTTTTTCGCGGACAGATACTGTTGTTCCACCTTATCCAAACTGGTTTTGGATGCAAACTGATTTTCAGCCAGCGCCCTGACCCGCTCCAGCTCCTTGGCAGCCAGTTGCAGATTAGAACGGGCAAGCCCGGCATCTGCCTTTAAATTCGATATTTCCTGTTCAAGCAGGCGGATATCGGCCCGGGCCTGATCCACAAGGACCCGGGCATTTCTTTCATTCAAGACAAGGGTGCGCTGGTCAATGCGCAAAAGAATCTCATCTTTATGAATGCTTGCACCTTCACGGAAATCAGGATGGACATAATCAATCCGGCCTGCAATCTCCATGGCCAGCTTCACACTGTTTCGGGGCATAACCGTCCCAAAGGCTTCAACGATCATATCAGCACTGCCCGATACTGCCGGAACACATAACACCTTGGGAGGCGTATTAACCATTTCCTTTTTTTGGGGTTTTTCTTTAGAAACAAATAACCACAAAGCCACGCCTGCTGCAAACAGCACAACTGCAAGCACACGCATCAGCCTAAATAAAAAAGACGGCATAGGTATTTTCCTTTGGCCAAAAGCCGACACTTGGATTTAAAGAATTATCCCGTCTATCCACTCTTTTTTGAAGATGCCCCCTTTATGGGGGGAACGGCCTGGGCCCCAGACTTGGCAACAGGCTTGACTTCAGGATCTGTGTTGGCTTCAGAGGTCTCGGCCTGTTTGGACGCAGGCTGTTTTGCAACGGCTTTGCCCCGGATTTTGGCAGTTTCCAAAGAAGATGCGTTTTTTTTACGGTTGTTTTCGGCTTTGGGGGAGACGCCCCTTAAAATGGGCATCACCTCATCGCGTTTTTCAGCCAACAAAAGGGAGATTTCTTCTTTGCGGGTTTCATCAAGAACGATATCGGAATTTTCAAGAAAATCAAACAAATTGTCGGCAATATCTAGCATCTTGTCATAGTCGTCTGCTTCTTTTTTTGTCGCGAATGTCATCTTTTTATCTCCATCCCTGACAACAATATATTGGACAATTACAGGCATTTTTTCTCCTTGAGAATAAAATTCTTTAACAAAGGAAAGCGGTTTATTTACACTTCTCTTTCATATTAAAAAAACAGGATTGGGTAAAGTTATTTTACTTTTGCCAGGGCAATCGGTTATTTTAAAACATATTTCACCAACAGTATGCATTGATTTCCAAATAACAAAAAATTTACCCAAGAATTGGATAAAAAAGTATCGAAGACCACCCCCACCCTCACCCGCAGAAAATCATAACATCCTGTATAGAAATATTTTTCAATCATGGTACTTATATTGCATTTAGAACTATTTTAAGAATAAAAGATTTGAGATTTAAGCCAGGAGGTTAAAGAGGTCTCATGGAAATAACAAAAGAGCAAGTTGACCATATCTTTAAACAGTCCAAAAGCACGGAAGAAGCCTTGATTGCCCTTTATAAACTTATTCTGCCAGACTGGGAACAAATCAAAACATCAAAAGGTTTTCCGCTGATCGGTAAAGACGGTTGGCTGTATATCTGCGAATGTTTTATCAGATTAAGCAAACCTAAAGATAACGGTTTCCCCGGATTATGGCTTAACAAAGGTTTTGACAGTAGCGATTATCTGCCAATGTGGACGGTTGATTTAAACCATTTTTATCCGACTTATTAAACCGAACCAGAGATGCATAAATCTCCTCTATCCACGCTTTTGTCAATAAAAAAATGCGTTTTTTTATAAGAATGGCTGGGTAAGGTACTCAAATCTTTAAAGGCTTGTTGTTGGCTATGTCTGTCAGTTGATATGTCAGGTCAGCCCATGGCTGTTTTATATGAAACTAGAGACAAGATACAAGAAACAAGAGGGCGAAGCGCCTGCGGCGCCCATTTTAGCCCTGAATTGTTGGAGTCTTTAGTTTCATTGTTTGTTGTGGGCTTGAGGCCCATGTGGGTTATAAAAAATTGCATTAAATTTGCTTTTCAAAAACCTAACCGGACATCACTGACACAGACCCTCACACAGAAAGTCTCTAAAACGCAAAAAAGCTTCCAACGAAAAACCGCTGAAAGCCTTATTGCTGTAGTGGTGGGCCATCTGGGAATCAAACCCAGGACCTACTGATTAAAAGTCAGTTTTAAACACTTTCAGAAATTTTCACAAAACCACATAAACATACTGATATCACTTGACATTATTATATCTGAACAGTATTTTACTTTCAGTTGATTTCACATAAAAACACCTTACGTCAGCCTAAAAGTGGGGGCTATGTGGGGGCAGAGTTGGCCAACCGATATACACAACAACGGAGAAAGGTGGTCAGGCAAATGTCAAAATACAAAAGCACAAATTACCCTGGGGTCAGATACCGGGAACACACAACAAGGAAGCATGGCATAAAACCGGATCAATATTTCTTCATTCGTTACCAGAAAGACGGCAAACGAAAAGAAGAAGGTGTTGGCTGGGCAAGTGAAGGATGGACTCCTTCAAAGGTGGCGCTTAAACTTGCCGAACTCAAAGCGGCAGCTACCACAGGATACGGAGAAAGCCGTTTGTCAGATGTCCGGGCAAAGGTTGAGGCGGAAAAGCAGCAGGAGCAAGCCCGGCAAGAACAAGAGGGAAAAGACAACATATCCCTGTCCACCTATTTTGATGAAATCTATTATCCGGCCATAGCCCAGGAGAAGAAGATCAAAACAGCTGTAACCGAGGAACAGCTTTTCAGACTTTGGATAAAAACAACCATGGGCGACAAGCCGTTAAAAGAGATTTCAGCCTTTGACCTGGAACGGTTGAAAAAGGGAATGACCACTGCCCGGAAGTCTCCACGCACAATTGAATACACTTTAACCACCCTGGGGCAGATATTTCGTCATGCTGAACGGTTGAAATATTTCCAGGGGGACATACCCACAACTCAGGTGAGAAAGCCAAAATACGATAACAAGCGGGTCAGGTTCCTATCTCACGATGAGGCTCACGCCCTGTTGGAAATCCTTCAAAAAAAAAGTCCGGAAACATACGAAATGGCACTGCTATCCCTGCACTGTGGATTAAGAGCTGGTGAAATCTTTTCACTTGCCTGGAAGGACGTTGATCTCGACCATGGCCTTATAACCCTGTTGGATACAAAATCCAGTAAGACCAGAACCCTATCAATGACAGCAGACATTCAGTCCTTTTTTATGGCAAAATACCAGGGCAGTAAACAGGATCTTATTTTCCCTGACCGGAAAACCGGTGGGATAAGGAAACAGATTTCAAAATCATTCCCCCGGGCAGTAGCCGAAGCTGGACTAAATGACGGCA
>NZ_JBFXHE010000217.1:0-7410 GCF_050177295.1 Desulfobacter sp. | reverse complement strand
TAATCCGGACATGCACAAAGCGCCACTTTAGTCATGACGTATACCCCCATGTATAAAGAGCCCTTTGATGTCCTCCAGTATCAGGTAAAGACAAGGCACGAGCCCCCGGGTAATCAGCGTGGCAAAAAAAATACCGAACCCAAGGGAGATGGCCATGGGAATAAGAAATTTTGCCTGGCGCGAAGTTTCCATGATAATCGGAGCCAAGCCCCCGCAGGTGGTTAACGTAGTCAAGAGAATGGGCCTGAACCGCTGTATCCCGGCGGCCCTGATTGCGGCCGCCACAGGCATGCCCCCGCGCACCAGCCGGTTGGAAAAATCAATGAGCACCAAAGAGTCGTTGACCACCACACCGGACATGGCCACAATGCCGAACAGACTCAGAATGGACATGGAATACCCCATGATAATATGGCCGGCCACGGCTCCGATCATGCCAAAGGGAATGCAGAGCATGATAATCAACGGTTGAAAATAGCTTTTAAAGGGAATGGCCAGAAGCGCAAATACACAAAATAACGCCAGAGCCAGACCTTTCACCAACACAGCCACGCTCTCCCTGATATCTTCCTGTTTACCCTTGAACCCGTAGGACAAACCCGGATACCGGCTCACAAGGGAGGGCAGGATCTCCTGCTTCATGTCCCGGACAATATTTTCAGACAACGACTGCGGGTTAACATCAGCGGTAACCTGAATTTCGCGCCGTCCGTTGCTCCGGCTGATCACGGTATAGGCCCGGCCCTTGACGGTTTCAACGGCATCACGAAGCATAATCTCACCATTTGGGGTATTGACTACATAATTTTCAAATGCGGTTTCGGAATTGCGTTCCTCTCCGGCCAGGCGCACCCTTACCGTGACCTCATTTCTTCCCCGCTGGTTTTTCACTGCCTCAACGCCCTGGTAAGCATTCCGGATTTTAGCGGCAATGGTTCCCGGGGTCAGGCCCATGCGGTGGCCCGCGGGGGTAAGGGTGATATCAAACTGCCGTTTCCCCTGGGCAGATCCGTCATCAATGTCCGAGACCATGGGGTATTCGCCTAGATGCAGGGCAAGGTCCTCGCCGGCCCGGTCCAGGATATCCGTATTCCGGTGGTACAGGGCAATGGTCAGACTTTTGCCGGAACCGGGACCGCCCCGGTTGGCTTCAAAGGTCATGGTCTCAACCCCTGCGAGCGAACCGGTTTTTTCCCGCCAGATCCGGGTCACCTCGGAGGTGGATACCGGGCGCTCCTCGGGATCCGTCAAATAAATTCTGATCTGGATAAGGTTATCGCTGACCTCGGAAAAAATCCCTGTGGAGAGATTTTGTTTTCCATTTTCATCCACGGTCTTTTCAGCCGATGCCACCAGGAAGGTTTCCACGTCACGCACCTTGCTTTCAGGCGTACCATAGGGCAGGCAAATCTCACAAAAGGCGTAATCGGATTCCACCTTGGGATACGGGACCATACCCATTTTCCCGGACGTCACATATCCGGCGGTGATCAGCAACAGGGCAAGGCCCAGGGCAAAGACCGTATACCGCCAGGAAAGCAGTACAGCCAGTATCCGGCCATAAACGGATTTGACAATGGTTTCAAATTTTTCAGAAAACATGGCCTGCCACGCTTCAAGAATATTCAAGGGGAAAAACAAGGGGCGGCTGCCATGACTTAAATGAGCCGGCAGGATAAACAGGCTTTCGATCAAAGAGACACCAAACACCGCCGCCACCACCAGGGGCATGGTTTTAAACATCTTCCCCATGGTGCCCGGGATATACATGATGGGCATAAAGGTGACCATATTGGTGACCACCGAAAAAAACACGGGAACGGCAATGCTTTTTGTCCCCTGGATGGCGGCATCCAGAAACCCCATGCCCTGGCGCCGGCAATAATAGATATTTTCCCCCACCACCACGGCATCGTCCACCACAATACCCAAGGTAACGATAAAGGCAAACATGCTTACCATGTTGATGGTGAAATTGGCTGCGGACAAAAAGATAAAAGACCCCAGAAATGAAATCGGGATACCCAGGCTGACCCAGAAGGCCAGTCGGATTTCAAGGAACAGGGACAGGCACAAAAAGACCAGGGCAAGTCCCATATAGGCGTTGCCCAACAGAAGATCCGCCCTTTGGGTGAAGGTTTTGGACAAATCTCTGACAATGCTTAAATGAATCCCCCCGGGCAGGTTGTCATTAATGTTTTCCAGCATCTTTTTGGTGGCGCCGGCCACCTTGGTGGGGGTCTGTTTTCCCACCCGGTAAACAGCAATGGTAACGGCCCGTTTGCCGTTAAACGAAGCCCAGGAATTAGAATCCTCAAACCCTTCGCTTACCTTGGCAATGTCAGACAGCACCAGCTGGGATCCGTCCTCCCGGGTGAGGATAGGCAGTTTTGCATATTGCAGGGCATAGTCTTTCCGGGATTTGATGCGCAGCAGGATATCTCCCCCCCCGGATTTGATGGCGCCGCCGCCCAGCTCCACCGAAGCTGTGGAGATGGCATCTGCCACATCGGACAGGGTCATGCCGTAGCGCCGCAGGGTATTGGTGGAGATCTCCACCAGGATCTCCCGCTCCCTGACGCCTTCCAGTTCCACCTGGGTGATTTCCGGATCAGACAGAAACCTGTCCCTGATATCGTCGGCAAGATCCCGCATGGTGTTTTCCGGCGCATCCCCGTAAAGGGCCAGGCGCACCACTTCCCGCTTCCGGGAGGTGATGGTGATCACCGGATCTTCCGCCTCATCCGGAAAGGTGTCGATCCGGTCCACCTCGCTTTTGATCTCCTGCCACAACCGGGTGACATCAGCCCCGTCCAGGGCTTCTACGGTGATTGATGCACTGCCTTCTAAAGCTTCGGATGTAATTTCATCTATGCCTTCAATGTCCCGCACTGCCTCTTCCACGGCCAGGATAATGCCTGATTCCACCTCTTCGGGACTAGCCCCGGGATAGGGCACTGAAATACTCACCGAATCCATGGTAAATTCGGGAAACACCTCCTGCCTGATGTTAAAACCCATGAAAAGCCCGCCCACAAGGAAAACCGCCATGAGCAGATTGGCCGCCACGGTGTTGCCGGCCATCCAGGCAACGGCCCCCCTTGGACCGTGCCCTGCAGGCCCGGGAAAACCCGGGTTATGTTCGGACATTATCGGTTCTCCCCTGGCGTAAGGGTCAAGGCCATGCCCGGCACCGGTGCGGAAAGATCAGAACAGATCACAAGATCACCAGGGGAAAGTCCGGACCGGATGAACACCCGGTCATTTTCAATCCACACAGGTGCCACCTTGCGGATCTCCAGACGCCCGTCATTATATATCCATAAACTGGAATCCTCCCGGACCAGGGACCGGGGCACAGGAAATACATTGTCAAAGGACTGGCCTTCAATAACCGCTTCCACATGATCATCCAGCAGCATGGCCGGACGACCTTTGGCAGGCCCGAGCCCCAGGGGGTCATCCACCCGGATAATGACGCCTGCCATGCGGCTTTGCTCGGTTACCGTCCCGGTAGTCCGCACCACACGTCCCTCCCGCTCCCGGCCGGCATAGAGGGAGCGGATACGCACAAGGCTCCCGTTAGCTTCATGGACCCGGATCCGGTCCAGGCGGTCCAGGGGAACCTGGACTTCCACCTGGTAGCAGGCCACGTCCACCAGGGTGGCAAGAGCGCCCTGGGCTGCGGCCATGGCACCGGCATCTACCTCCTTGGAAAGCACCAGGGCATGGAAGGGGGCCGTAATCCGGGTTCGTTCCAGGTCCAGGCGCGCGGCTTCAAGATCGCTTCTGGCGCTTGCCACGGCAGCCCTGGCCTGGTCAAGCTGGGGTTTTCTCAACACCAGGCTGGTCTCCCGGACCCTGTTGGGCGACATGGTGGCCATGAGCTTGAGTTCTTCCCTGGCAATCTGCTGCTGACCCTTTTCAATTTCAAAATCAGCCCGGGCCTTGTCCAATGCGCTTTGGGCCTTGTTCACGGCCAGCTCATAGTCTGCCGGATCAATCCGGACCATGGTCTGTCCCTTGGGGATTAATCCCCCCCGGACAAATTCCGGAGCCACCTGGATGACAGTTCCGGCCACCTGGGATTTAATCACCACTTCCCGGTCCGGCTGCACCGTACCCATGGCCCGGATACGGGCTGTGACCCGGCCGGGATTCACTTTCATGATATCCACCACCGGGGCTGTTTTTACCGCAGGTTTGCGTTTGAATTTTACTGTGTTGGATTTGTAGTACCAAAATCCTGCAACGCCCAGGGCAATCAGGCACACAGGCAGAAGAATTTTCAAAAGAATTACACCCGGGGATGACTGAGAAGCAGTTTGATTCATAACTCACTAGTTTCTTGTCTACAGCCAGATCATTTCGCCGGGTTGGTCCGGTCCTGCAACATACAGTGCTGTGGATAACGGGTCAAGATTTTTAGACATCTCCGTGGTTGCTTTTTCAGGACAATTATTTTCCTCGCTTAAATGGGCCAGAATCACATGGTCAAGATCTTTGTGAAAGACCTCGGCCACCAGATCCCTTGCATCCTGGTTGGAAAGATGGCCGGTTCTGGACTGAATCCGCTGCTTCAAATGCCAGGGATATGGGCCGGCCATGAGCATGTCAGGATCATGGTTGGCTTCGATATAAAGCACATTGGAATGGCGTAAATGGGTGCGGACAAGGTTGGTGACCACACCAAGATCGGTGGCAATACCTATTTTTTTTGCACCGTGCGTCAATGTAAGACCTGCAGGGTCGCAGGCATCGTGGGAAATAGAAAAAGGATTGACGGTTAGAGAACCGATCTCAAAGGCGTCGCCGCATTCAAAAAAAGAGATCTGGTCAATGGTGCCAAGATCCTTGCAGGCGGCAAAGGTATCCCGGGTGGCATAGACAGGGATATTGAACCTCCGGCTCAGTACCCCTGCCCCTTTGATGTGATCGGTGTGTTCGTGGGTGATGATGATGGCTTTCAGGGATTGGGGGGCGACCCCCACGGCCGCCATACGGCGCTGGATCTCTATGCCTGAAAGCCCGGCATCAACAAGTACGGCGGTATCCGGTGTAGATACAAATATAGCGTTCCCTTTGCTGCCGCTGGCAAGGGGGCACAGGCAGAATGACCTATTCTTCTTTAGCGGCTTCTGCATCTTTTTTGGCAGCTTTGTAGGAAAGCTTGATTTTTCCGTCGCGGGTGATATCAAGCACTTTGACCTTTATTACGTCACCCTCCTTAACCACGTCAGTGACCTTTTTGACCCGGTAGTCGGCCAGTTCCGAAATATGAACTAAACCGTCCGTACCGGTTTTAATATTTACAAAAGCACCAAAGTCAGTGATTTTTACCACTGCCCCTTCATAGATGCCACCGATCTCCGGATCCATGGCAATATCCTTGACCATGGCCAGGGCCTTGGCGGAATCCGCTTCATTTTCAGCGGCAATTTTAACAATGCCGTCATCATCCACCTCTATGGTGGTGTTGGTGTCGGCCTGAAGCGCACGGATCACCTTGCCGCCCGGGCCGATGATATCCCGGATCTTGTCCTTGTTGATCTGGATAGAGACGATCTTGGGCGCGCGGGGAGATATATCCGCCCTTGATTGATCCAGGGTATCAAGCATTTTCTGCAGGATGTGCAAACGTCCGGCATTGGCCTGGTTCAAAGCGGTTTCCATAATCTGTTTGGACAATTCGTTAATCTTGATGTCCATCTGCAATGCTGTAATGCCGTCTTTGGTGCCGGCAACCTTGAAATCCATGTCGCCGAAATGATCCTCGTCACCAAGAATATCGGAAAGCACAACCGTGTTGTTTTCATCAGAGACCAGCCCCATGGCAATGCCGGATACCGGGGCTTTAATGGGAACACCGCCATCCATCAGGGCCAGGCATCCGGAACATACGGTTCCCATGGAAGAGGATCCGTTGGATTCCATGACTTCGCCCACCAGGCGGATGGTATATTCGAATTCATCATGGGGGGGAATGATCCGCTCCAACGCCCTGTGGGCCAGGTTCCCATGGCCGATGTCCCGGCGGGACGGTCCGCCCGGACGTTTTACCTCGCCAACGGAAAAGGGAGGGAAATTATAGTGAAGCATAAATGTCCGGGTCTCATTATTGGAGTCCAGGGTCTCCAGGCGCTGTTCGTCCAGACCTGAACCCAGGGTGAGCACGCCCATGACCTGTGTTTCACCACGGGTAAACAGCGCAGAACCATGGGGCCGGGGCAGGCAACCCACTTCGCAGGTGATCTGGCGAATCTCATCAAAGGCCCGGCCGTCAATGCGTCTGCCTTCTTTGAGAACAATATCCCGAGATACTTTTTTCACGGTTTTGCTGAAAGCGTCCTTGATCTCTTTGACTTTTTCCGGATATTCAGGCTCAAACCGGGCAACCGCCTCATCTTTAAGCGCACTCAGAGCGTTCTGGCGCTCGATTTTGGTTTTAATCTGAACCTTTTCATGAATCTTATCCCAGGCCCAGTCCTGAACCTTGGCGGCAAGGGCCTCATCCTTTTTGGGCGGTGTGAATGTGCGCTTTGCCTTCCCCGCAGTGTTTTTCAACTCTTCCTGCAGGGCAATGGCAGGCTGCATGGCTTCGTGGCCAAAGAAAATGGCATCCAGCATATCCTTTTCAGATACAATGTCAGCCCCGCCTTCCACCATGACCACACCGGTTTTGGAACCGGCCACGGTCAGATCAATGTCACTTTGCTCAATCTGTTCAGGCGTGGGGTTGGCAATGAACTGTCCGTTGACCCGTCCCACCTTGACACCGGCAATGGGGCCGTTAAAGGGGATGTCTGAAATCCCAAGGGCAGCAGAAGCCCCGATCATGGCAAGGATGCCGGGGTCGCACAATTTATCCGTGGACATCACGGTGGCAATCACCTGGGTTTCAAAATTATAACCATCTTCAAACAACGGCCGGATGGGCCGGTCAATGAGACGGGCATTTAAGGTTTCATGCTCCGAAGGCCGCCCTATTTCCCGCCTGAAATAGTTCCCCGGAATTCTGCCGGCTGCATAAATTTTTTCCTGGTATTCAACGGACAGGGGAAGAAAGCTGATCTCCTCTTTGGGGTCTTTGGCCGCCACCGCCGTTACAAGCACCACGGTTTCCCCGTACTGCACCATCACGGCCCCGGAGGCCTGTTTGGCAATTTTTCCTGTACTGATAATTAATTCTTTGCCGCCGATATCGGCTGAAACAACTTTTTCCATAATTTCTCCTGATAAACTGAAAAATAAAAAACGGCGGCAGAAGGTGGGAAAAAGGCTTACATATAATAACCCCGCATATTTACCATCAAACACCTCAAAGGCTGCCAAGGTTGGTTTGATAGCAAAGATGCGAACTTATATAAAAACCATTCCCCTCTTGCACCGCCCTGCTGAAAACAAAAACCG
>NZ_JBFXHE010000216.1:0-7495 GCF_050177295.1 Desulfobacter sp. | reverse complement strand
ACAGATGCCGCATTTCAAGGGCTGCGCATACGTTGGCACCGGAAGAAATCCCCACGAGGAAGCCTTGCTTACTTGCAAGCCAGCGGGTCATTTCGACCGCGCTGTCATCGTCAACTTCAATGACCTTATCGATAAGACTGGTATCCACAATGGAAGGAACAAATCCATCGCCTATGCCTTCTATTTTGTGGAGCCCCGGCTCATGGCCCAGAAGTGCCGAGGCATTCTTGGGCTCAACCGCAACAATCATGATCTCAGGATTCTTTTCCTTCAGGTATTTCCCTGTTCCCATGAGTGTGCCGCCGCTTCCAAGGCCTGACACGAAAATATCCACATGGCCGTTCATATTTTCCCATATCTCCGGTCCTGTGGAGAGATAATGGGACATACTGTTGTCATGATTTTCAAACTGGTCAGGTACAAAGATGTTGTCTTCTTCAGTCATAATCTCTTTAAGCTTCTCAACAGCGCCTGCCACATTTTTTTCAGGAGGCGTTAAAATTAATTCAGCATTCAAAGCCCGGATCATCTTTTTTCTCTCATCGCTCATATTTTCCGGCATAATGATCCTGACATCATACCCTTTGACCAAACCAACCATGGCCACTGCAATGCCTGTATTTCCGCTGGTTGCTTCTACTATGGACATTCCTTTTTTTAATCTGCCCTTTTTTTCAGCCTGTTCGATAATAAAAAGTGCAACGCGATCTTTGATTGAACCTCCCGGATTCAGGTATTCTGCTTTTGCGTAAATGTTCATGTCGTCATTTCCCCCAAGCCCGATCCGAAACATGGGGGTCGCTCCTATCTGATTCAAAATTTCGTTTGAATTCATTTTAAAATTACCTCCACTTTTAAAAAGGATACATTTATATTTTAAGTGCCAACTGCACAATTTACTGAAAAAAATCTGTGATCCGGGAAAGGCAGGATAAAAAAGCCGACCGGGCGGTATTGATGAAAAAATGCCCGCCTTGCAGTCCGATCAATTCAAAGGAATCCGTGGTATATCGTTTCCATGGTGCCATAACTGACTTGGGGGCCTCACCATCCTCAATACCGTAAATGGCCGTTATCGGTATGTTAATGGGCGCCTCCTCTTTTATCGTGTACATCTCTTCAATGGCAAGGTCGGCTCTAAGAATGGGGATATAAATTTCCATAAGATCACTGTTTTCCAGCACAGCCTCAGGCGTACCGGAAAACCGCCGCAGTTCCTGAATGAAGGCCTCCTTTGGCAGGTGGTGTAAAGGAGACGGTTCGGGAATATGGGGAGCCCTTGCCCCAGAGACGACCAGATGGAGAGGAAGGGGCATTTGCTGCCGGCGCAACTCCCGGATCATCTCAAAAGCAACCAGCCCACCGGTGCTGTGTCCGTAAAAAATAAAGGGCTTATCACACCATGGCGCCAACGAGGGTAAAAGCCGGGGCACCAGTTCATGAACATCTGCAATGGGTTCTTCGCCGATGCGGTTTTCCCTGCCCGGCGGCTGAACTCCGCACACTTCCACGGTATCCGGTAAAAACGCCGGCCACATTCGAAAAGCTGCGGCACCTCCTCCGGCATAGGGGAAACAAAACAGCCGCAGGATCGCCTCATTATTTTTATACACCATCAAAGCGGGAGTCTCCCGAACATCTCCGGCTAACTTAGATATATACATACTCATCTCCTGTTTTGATTCAGGGTTAAAATCAATTGCTGCAATCACCCATTGACCATAGATGTTAAGTATCAGATATATTGCCTTTCTTATCTGACGCGACTATTTCTGAACGGAGCGGACTCGGTCAAAGGCCCCCTGGTGACTGACCAGCCATAGAACGCATATAAGCGCAAAAAAAATAAGGCCTGCGGATGAATAGGCAATATTCCGGAAACCTTCGATCCTGGTATAAACAGGTGCATCCGTAATGCCGTTGGTAAGAATTCCGCTGTTGTAGAACCGGACCCATCCGGCCCAGGCTGTTCCCAGAACAGCAACCCCGGCTGTTTGCCCAAGGGTTCTGGACAATATCAAAAGCCCGGAGACCACTCCCAGGTGTTCCCTGGAAACGGCTCCCATCACCGCGCTGTGGCTGGGAGACATGTAAAAGCCCATGCTCACCCCGATCAATACCATGGTGGCCACACAGGCAAGGCCTGTGGTTTCAGGACCAATCCCGTATCCCATAAGAATAAATGTAGCCAGCATCAGCAAAAGCGAAAAAATTATGACGGCAGATGCGCCCAACCGATCCGATAAAATGCCGGATACAGGGGAGAGTATAGCCATGGCAACGGACATTCCCCCGAACAAAAAACCTATCCTGTCCGGGGGATACCCGAGAATATCCTCAAAAAAGAACGGTGCCAGCACAAAAACACCGCTGAGGGAAAAATAGAAAAGGAACAGGGCAATTAGATTAACGCTCAACACCCTATTACTAAAAATCGAAAGGTTAATCAGGGGAAATTCGATCCTTTTTTCTCTTTTTAAAAAAAGCCAGGCACAGATCAAGGACATGATGAACGCTCCCATTGTCCTTACATGGGTGAATGCCGTTTTCTGAGCCAGGGTCAGTCCTGAAAACAATAAAAACATACATAAAAAAAACAATACCGCTCCCAGTAAGTCAAATCCGTTTTTTTGAGGGGAATGGATGCCTGACGGCACATATTTTCCCACCATGTATATCCCCAGGCATCCCAAGGGCAGATTCATAAAAAAGATCCAATGCCAGGACAGGTATTTTACCAGAAATCCGCCGATAACAGGGCCTGCCACAACCCCTAGGGATACCACCGAAGCCAGCATACCCATGGCTTTTCCACGTTCGGCAGGCGGAAAGGCATGGGTGGCCACGGCAAATCCCAGGGCAAGAATCATGGCCCCGCCGATACCCTGCACCACCCTGAACCCGATCAGCCACCACACAGACCCGGAAAGCCCGCATAAAAGAGAGCCCAGGGTGAACAGGATAAATCCTGCAAGGTAGATCCCTCTCTTGCCCAGAATATCACCCAGGCGTCCCATAATCATAATTAAGCTGATGATGGTCAGAAGATAGCTGATCACCACCCATTGTACTTTGGTAAAATCCGTCATCAATGCTTTTACCAGGGTGGGCAGAATCAGATTGACCACACTGCTGTCCACGGAAACCATAAAACCACCGGTCATCACTGCACACAACACCTGCCATCTTTTCGAATAATCTTCAGAATACTGGTTCATTCTCACCTCGTTTCCACCAATTGTAGATTGACTTAATGTGTGGGGCGCCTTCTTTTTTCAATGCTCCCCTGGAATTAAAACGGCTATCTCATTTCCCAACTGCGGGCGGTCATTCGCTTTGTCCACAGTTGATGATATACCCCCTGTTTTTCCAGCAAGTCATCGTGCCTGCCGGTTTCAACGATCTGCCCCTTGTCAACGACGACAATTTGGTCCGCGTGCCGGATGGTGGACAGGCGGTGGGCAATGACGATCAAGGTCTTGTTTTTAACAAGTTCACCAATGGCGTCCTGGATATGTTTTTCGTTATCAGGGTCTATGCTTGCAGTGGCCTCGTCCAGCAGTACAATGGGCGCATCCTTGAGGATGGCCCTGGCAATGGAGATTCGTTGCTTTTCACCACCGGAAAGGGAACTTCCCGCTTCAGTGACCATGGTGTCATATCCCTGGGGCAAGGCGCTGATGAACTCATGGCATCTCGCGGCACGGGCTGCGGCCATGATCTCCTCGTCGGTGGCAGCAGGCTTTCCGAATCTGATATTGTTTTTTATGGTGTCATGAAACAGATAAACCCGCTGGAACACCATGCTGATATTTTTTAACAGGCAACCGGTGGCCATTTCCCTGATATCTGTGCCGCCGATGGTGATGGTCCCGTGTTTTACGTCCCAGAATCTGACAATGAGATTGGCAATGGTCGTTTTTCCGGAACCCGACTGCCCCACAAGCGCGGTCATGGTGCCTGGTTTTGCTGTAAAATTGATATCTTTGAGTACCATTTTGTCATTGTGTTTGTCATCATAGGCAAAGCTGACATTATGGAAGGCTATTTCATGGTTATGGGTTTTGATTTCCCTGCCATTCACACCCATGAGGGGTTGATTTTTCAATGCTTCATAACGGTCAAGACCTGCTTTCCCCACTAAAAACGTAACAATGGCCCCACCCATATTTATGGCCGGCAAAAACACGTAAAAGGCAAAAATCACAAAAACCAGCGCAAGTTCAATACTGAGCGTTCCGTCTTTGTAAAATAAAAGGCTTGTCCATACCATCAGTGCCGTTGCCACATTAAAGGCAGCTTTGTAAAAAAAAGCAGGTGGGATGAACCGTTTTTCATAGCGGATACTGCCTTCTTTGGCCTCCTGGATTGTTTTTTTGACGGTCCCGGCCTTTTTGCCCGCAAGATTAAACGCCTTGATCACCGAGATCCCCATGGCGTATTCCAGTATGGCCTCTGTGAGCTTGCCCTGCTGTTCCTGCCTGAGAACGGACTCCGTCCGGCAGACGCGCTCTATCCGTCCGGAAAGAAAAATGGAAACCACAGACACGATGACGGCAATGGCACCGATGCGAATATCTGCAACGGACAGCATGATGCAGCCAATCGTTGTCATGGCAGCGGCGTTGACCATGATATCCAGGTCACGTATGGCCCTTTCCTCAATAAAGGTGAGATCAATGGAGATGATGGCGGCGATCCTGCCCAGGTTGCCCTGGGTAAAAAATCCCATGGGAAAATATCGGAACCGGTCGCCGATACCAAGCCGCTCTCTTTCACATGCATCATAGATGGAAAGATACATAAAATTATCAATAAACCAGGCCAGCAGCATTCTAATGAGCACGGCCACAAGCATCACGACAAAGACCAAAAGGATATCGCTTTTGATCAATGTTCCCCCCGCAAGTTTAGCAAAGGCATACAGGAGCATGACTACTGGTATGTTGGCAAACATGCTTTCAAAGAATGCCAGAACAATCCCCAACTGAACCCGTTTTCTATCCTGCCCCAAAAAGGTCATGATACGCTTGTAATATTCAATCATTCGGTGTCTCCTCCAACGGCGATACTCCATCCGGCAATATTTTCATGGGCGTTCCACAGGTGTTGATAAATTTTGCTGGTCTGTATCAGTTCCAGGTGCTTGCCTGTCTTGTGAACTTTTCCGTTATCCAGCACCACAATCTGGTCTGCATGGACAATGGTAGATAAGCGATGGGCAATAACGATAACGGTTTTGCCGCTGATTAACTTATTCAAAGCCTCCTGGAGTTTGTCTTCATTTTCAGGGTCGGTAAAGGAAGTTGCCTCATCCAGAATAATAATCGGCGCATTTTTAATGATGGCCCGGGCAATGGTGACTCTTTGCCGCTCCCCGCCGGACAGTGTGGCGCCGGAGGCTGTGACAACGGTATCGTATCCCTGGAGCGCCTCCATGATAAAATCATGGCAGCATGCGGCTTTTGCTGCCTTGATAATTTCTTCTTGTGTGGCGTCGGGCTTGCCTATGCGAATGTTTTCCCCTATGGACATCCGAAACAAAAAATTATCCTGGGACACATAGCTGATGCACTGCATCAAATGATCAAAGGGAATATCCTTAAGACAGATCCCTCCTATTTTTATCTCTCCGGTTTGATATTCCCAAAAACGCATCAGAAGCCTTGCCAGTGTGCTTTTTCCGGCACCTGATTCCCCCACAAGTGCGGTAAGGGTATTTTGGGGAAAAGAGAGCCGGATATCTTCCAACACGTTTTTATCGGTATAGGCAAAATACAAATCCGAGATATCAATATCATAGTGTTCAGGGATCTTTTGGTCACTGCTTTGGCTCAACTCTTCCTCCTTAAGAATTGCTGTGATATGGGCGGATTTCTCCCGTAATATGGCAACAGATGGGGCAAAGGACATCAACCGCAGAAGCGGGCCGCCCATACTGAGGGCCAGTATGGCCGAAAGGACCAGACCGCCGATGGTTAAGCGGCCGCCCGTATACAGGGTAAGCCCCACCGGCAGGGCAAATAACAGGGGAGATGTCATGATGACCTTGTATACGGCTGTGTATTTCCATGAGGATTTGGCCCAGTCAGCCGTATAGATTTTGAAATCCGAGACGGAATCACTGTATTTTTTGTAGGAAGTGGCGGTTTGGTTAAAAACCTTGATAACCTCCATCCCGTTGATATAGTCAATGATGTTGTTATTCATGCTTTTGGAGGCCGCATAATAGGCCTTCATTTTTTTTACGCCTTGAATAAACATGAGCATAAAGGCTGTCATACCAATAAGGACCACGCCCATTAAGCCCAGAGCCATTTTAAAGCTGATGAGAAAAAGAGCAATGATAGCCACAACCAGGGACATAATATTACCAATACCTTCGGGAATCATGTGTGCCAAAATCACTTCCATTTCCTCAACATTGTCCACAAAATTCTTTTTGATCTCCCCGTGCCCCCTTTTACGGACATTCCCCATGGGTATTTTTAAAAGCTTTTGTGCAAGGGTCTGTCTTAGGTCGGCCAGGATGCTGAAGGCCACACCATGGGAGTGGTCCAGCCCCAGATATTCGAACCCGTTTTTTATGAGCATAAAAATCAGGGCGAGCCCTGCTGCAAAAAGTATATAAGCCGAGGTTAGAGGGGTATCGGCAAATATTTTTGTAAAGATATCTGCCACCACAAGATAGGCTGCTATATTTGCCGCGCCGCTGAGCAACAGTTCACATACACAGACAATAAATTTACCCCTGTAGGGTGCGGCAAAACTCAGTATTCCGCTTGGGGTTTGTTCGGATTCTTTCATTACGCTCCTTTGGCTGTTTCTTCTATTTTTTAATCTGCCGGCTTAGAATAGACATTTTCGGAAATAAGGTTTTCCATCTATATTTTGGTGATAACTGCCTGAAAATACATTGCCGTTTTTGCCAAATTCTTTATTTCCGAAAATGTCTAATCTATAAACCGGTTGCAGTCCGTATTTTCCGGAGTCGCTGTAAATATTATAATACCCGCCATATGGGAAAACATGGTGGAGACAAACATCAGCAGGTAACGCAGAATAACGATTTCCACAGCTGCCAGAGCCATATTCCTGATATTGGGTTTACTGGTTTCATAAGTTTGTTCCTGTTTTGATGGAGAAAAGTTCATGATGCTTCAATCCGGACATAAAATCAGCCACATTCACAATTTCATCCAGATAAAAACAACCAGCGCCTTTATATGTACCTTCCTTTATTGATTTAGCCATATTTGCAGCCACGATGCCACTGACCTTTCGACCTATATGACCCAGAGCGGAAAACGACGTATCTTTTATTGCAACAAATGTGATCACTGCTTTGCTGAGACACGTGATACCGTTTTCTTTGACCTGCGGACCCCGGAAGACAAGGTGATGATGGCCCTGAAGATGCTCTTGGTCAAAGTCGGGTTGACGGACATTGGCTTTGTCTTGGGCGTCACCGAAGAAACGGTTTTGATGTGGCTTG
>NZ_JBFXHE010000215.1:0-7502 GCF_050177295.1 Desulfobacter sp. | reverse complement strand
TAGAAACGCTATTATTTTATGTATTTTTGTTCTGGTGGCTGAGACCAGATTATTTATCGGTGCAAACAAACTCATAGGGTGTCCTTTTTTTCCTTCGAAGCTTGAAGGGTCAATCGTGGCAGGAACGTTTTTTTCGGTTAATTCAATACCAGAGCTTGGTTTACATGGCAATATGATAATTTTTATAAAACAGCCTGGGGCTGACTTGGTTTCTCAACACCGAGCCTCAATCCACAACCAAAACATTAAAGGCAGTTCAAAAATTTATTTTGCCTTTCATAAAATAATGATCGAAATAACCGCTCATCTTTATGTCAACATATTGAATTCAAAATATTTATTTAGGTGTCTCGATATAGATAAAAACGCCTTGATAAAATCAGGGGCCTGTGATACTTTTCTCCATCTATTTGAAATTGAAATAAGCATATAAGCAAGTACATTAATTTTTTTGGGTATGGATCACGTATTTACGTATCAAATGTTTAGACGGGAATTTAAGGAGGATAACCTATGAAAACGTTAATTGGCGGAGCTATTGCAGTTCTTCTCGGAGTTGTTGGTCTGGCGGTATGGTTTACAGAGTTTATACAAATTATTACCGGATGTATCCCTGTCGTTCTTCTCGTGGGTGGCGGTTTTGCACTCTACCTTGGATTTGACGAGTTGAAAGACTCTTGGAAAAATGACGAAGGCGTTGACGCTTCTGCCGATTAAACCAAGACCTAACTTGCCGAATCGTAAAAAGAATCGGCAGTAGGAAAAGCGCAATATAATTCCGCGTTGTCGGATTTATCAGTCCATAGTATAAAGCTAAAAAGGGGCCGTGATAGAAAGTCACGACCCTTTTTTTATTTGTATATATAAAAGTCGTGTGACTCCTGTCTAAACTCCTGCAATGGTCTCTGCCAGGCCTTTTCCAATTCAACAGGATCATTCATTTTTTCAATATTTTCCCGCAAGCTCCGGCTTCCTAAAATCAGGTCCATGGGCAGGCGCTCAAATTCATATTCATAGGGCGGCGCCTTGAACTGAAACCCGTTGGGGTGTGCTCTCATGATTTCCTGTAATAAAATCAGGGCACACAGATAGGGTTTATATTCATCTCTGTCCATGATGTGGATTTGAACCCCTTTGCATGTCTGGTTCTGCCATTTTCCGGATGTGGGTTGGAAACACAGTGGCCGCAGCACAATGCCTTTAAGACGGTCTTTCACGGCCTGTATCAATGTCATAGTATCCACATAAGGCGCGCCGAATTGTTCAAAGGGCAGCGTGGTCCCCCGTCCTTCCGACAGATTGGTGCCTTCAAAGATAACCTGGCCGGGATAGACCATGGCGGAAAGCGGGGTGGGCAGGTTCGGGGAAGGCGGAATCCAGACTAATCCGGTGTCCTGCCAGTACATATCCCGGGTCCATCCCTGCATGGGAATCACGGTAAGGTCACAACCGATCTTTTGGGTTGTATTGATATAGGTGGTAATTTCGCCTATGGTCATGCCGTGGCGCATGGGTATGGGGTATCGCCCAACAAATGACGCACACTCTTCTTCAAGGATATTGCCCTCTACCTGCAGGCCGCCAACAGGGTTGGGCCGGTCCAGGATCACTACGGATCTGCCGAGTTTTGCTGCCGTTTCAAGGCAGTATGAGATGGTATATATAAAGGTATACACACGGGTCCCCACATCCTGGATATCAATGATCAGGGTATCGATGGGGTCAAACATATCGGCTGTGGGAACCCTTGTTTCACTATATAGGCTGAATACCGGTATATTCAGATCAGGATCCCTGAAATGCCCCGATTCAATCATATTGTCCTGCTTTTCGGCAAAAAAACCGTGCTGGGGTGAGAACAAGGCGCAAACGCGCCCTGGAAAAAGTCTGCTTAGAACATCCTTTGCATGTGCAAACCGGCTTGTGATTGAGGCCGGATTTGCCAGGAGGCCTAAGCGCATGCCTTTCAAATATTCAGGCGGATTATCGCAAAGGCTCTCCAGTCCGGTTTTAATCCTTGGTGCGTTTTTGTTCAATGCTAACCTCCAATGCTAACCTCCAAATAATCTTTATCGTCCTCTTAATCTTGCCCATGCTCTAAATACCGATAAATTCGAGCAAGATTAAGATTAAGAGCAAGAAAAACGGCCGAGAGGGTAAGGATCATACTTTACAATCCGTATGACTCATTATCACAGGTGTTGACAAAAATTCAAATCCTAACTAATTAGTACTGTTTTATCCAACCTGCAAATCAATGGAGCACATTTTTCATGTCGTTTTCAATCAGTGAGTCCGTAAAGGCCATAAAACCCTATGAGGCCGGCAAACCATTAAGTGAGGTAGAACGCGAGTATGGTATTTCCAACGCGGTAAAGCTTGCCTCCAATGAAAACCCTTTCGGGTGTTCGCCCAAAGTGGCCCAGGCTGTCTTGTCAAAATTGTCCGCGATGAACCGGTATCCTGAGCCGGTCCCTTTTATACTATGCCAGAAACTTGCTGAAAAATACCATGTTCAGATGGAGAATCTGGTCATTGGAAACGGTTCCGATGATATCATTGCCCTGCTTGCTCATGGATTTTTGGACCCCGGACAGGAAGCGGTGATGCCGCTGCCTTCCTTTCTGATGTATGAGATCAGCGTGAAAACCGCAAAGGGTGTTCCGGTTATGGTCCCCCTCAAGGATTTTTCCACCAATCTTGACGGGCTTGTCAAGGCGGTCACCCCAAAAACGAAACTGGTGTTTGTGACCAACCCCTTTAATCCTACCGGGGCTGTGATTACCAAAGATGAATTTTTACGGTTTGCCGATCAATTGCCGGACACTGTGCTGATTGTCGTGGATGAAGCGTATATCGAATTTGTACGCGACGATTCGGTCTATAATGCTTTGGATGTGCCGTTGACGGATCCAAGAATCGTCACCCTAAGAACCTTTTCCAAAGCATACGGCCTTGCCGGTTTCCGCATTGGCTACGGGGTTATGGATAAAGCTGTCGCTGAAATTTTAAACCGGATACGTCAACCCTTTAATGTAAACGCCCTTGCCCAGGTTGCGGCCCAAGCCGCGCTGGAAGATACCGATTTTCTCTCCAAAACCATCTCCGGCACCCACCAGGGCATTGATTTTTTAACGCAAAAATTCACGGAAGCCGGTTTTGAGGTGCTGCCCACCCAGGCCAATTTCCTTATGATGGATGTAAAGACCAATTCCCGGGAGATCTGTGAGAAGCTGCTTCGAAAAGGGGTGGTGGTGCGTTCTCTGGCATCCTATGGATATGACACCTTTATTCGCATCAATGCCGGCACGGACCAGGAAAATAAGATATGCGTGGATGCCCTGATCAGTGTTGCAGGCAAATAAAATAATGGGCAGGCGTATTGTTACCATTGACGGGCCGGCCGGTGCCGGTAAAACAACGGTTTCAAAAGCGCTTGCAAGGGAGCTTGGCTGGGTTTATGTGGACACCGGTGCTTTGTATAGAGCTGTTGCGTTTGAAATCAAGCGCCGGCAGATCAACTGGGAAGACAGTGGTCGGCTTGAACGGTTTCTTGCCTGCCTTGATCTTGATTTTGTCATGGACGGACGGGACCCTGTTCTGACATCATCAGGCCGGGATATCAGCGCATATATCCGCACCAATGAAATCAGTATGCTGGCCTCGGCCACGTCGGCGATCCCCCAGGTGCGAAGGGCATTGCTGGGGATTCAGAAATCCATTGCCGGGGAAAGGGATGCCGTGTTTGAAGGCCGGGACATGGGTACGGCTGTTTTTCCCAACGCGTCCTATAAGTTTTTCCTGACCGCTGATGTTAACGTACGTGCCCGGAGACGATTTGAGGAATCAAACGCCTCCGGAATTTCATTTGGAAAAATTCTCGAAGATATGATCAAGCGGGACGCAGATGATACCCAACGTGCCGTATCCCCATTAAAACAGGCTCCGGATGCTCTCCTCATAGATGCAACTGCATTAAATGTTTCCCAGGTCGTTGAAAAAATGAAAAGCATCATCAAGAAGGTTTAAAAAGTTCCGGAATTCCTTGATTTTTCATTTTTTCGTTGGTATAAGAACCAATTGTATCCGCCTTCGCCATCTTTTCCTTATGATCCAAAGGCGGGTAACATCATCGATTAGGGGGATAAACATTAATGAACAACAACATTGCTGAAGAAAACCAAAACATGAATCAAGAATTAGAGACCCAAAATGAGGTAAAAGAGTCCGAAATCGAACTCACCGGAGAAGAGACCATGGAAGAACTGCTGGATATCTATGATTCCAGCCTCAGTAAATTTGAAGAGGGACAGGTTGTCACCGGAACAGTGATCTCCGTCGGCAGGGAAACAGTCCTTGTGGATGTGGGATACAAATCCGAGGGGCAGATTTCAATTCATGAATTCATTAGTGAGGACGGCAATGTCAGCGTCAACGTCGGCGACGAGTTTGAGGTGATGATTGAAGTATGGGACGAAGAAGAGGAGACTGTCCTTCTGTCCCGTGACAAAGCCAAAAAGGTTAAAGTGTGGGACGCCATCAAGGATATCTACGACGAAGACGGTACCATTGAGGGTGTCATCACCAGTCGGGTTAAAGGTGGTTTCTCCGTTGATATCGGACTGCTGGCCTTTTTGCCCGGCTCCCAGGCGGACCTGCGGCCCATCCGCAACATGGATGAAATGGTCGGCCAGACGTATACCTTTAAAATTCTCAAGTACAACAAGAAAAGAAACAATATTGTTCTGTCTCGCCGGGTACTGCTTGAAAACGAAAGAGAAAAAATGCGCAGTGCCACCCTGTCTGCCATTGAAAATGACAAAGTCATGGAAGGTATTGTCAAAAATATTACCGAATACGGTGTCTTTGTTGATCTCGGAGGCGTTGACGGACTTCTCCATATTACCGATATTTCGTGGGGACGGGTTAAACATCCCTCTGAACTCTTCTCCGTTGGCGATCATATCAAGGTGAAAATTCTCTCCTTTGATTTTGAGAAGGAACGGGTCTCCCTGGGCATGAAACAGTTGACACCTGATCCCTGGACAACTGCTGCCGATAAATATCCCATTGGTTCCAAGATCAAAGGCCGGGTTGTCAGCCTGACCGATTACGGGGCGTTCATTGAGCTTGAAGAGGGTGTCGAAGGTCTTATCCATGTTTCTGAAATGTCCTGGACCCGCAAAATCCGTCACCCATCCCAGATGGTTGCCGTGGGCGAACAGGTTGAGGCCGTTGTTCTGGATCTTAAACCTGAAAACCGTAGAATCTCTCTGGGCATTAAACAGACCGTCGAGAATCCCTGGGAAGTCATTTCCCAGAAATATCCAGTGGGCACGATCATTGAAGGAAAAATAAAGAACATTACCGAATTTGGTCTTTTTATCGGTATTGATGACGACATTGACGGCCTGGTTCACATCTCTGATATATCCTGGACCAAACGGATCAAGCATCCTTCCGAAATTTATAAGAAAAATGATACCATCCAGGCAGTTGTACTTGATATTGACAAGGCCAATG
Source organism: Desulfobacter sp. (assembly GCF_050177295.1). Taxonomy (NCBI): domain Bacteria; kingdom Pseudomonadati; phylum Thermodesulfobacteriota; class Desulfobacteria; order Desulfobacterales; family Desulfobacteraceae; genus Desulfobacter; species Desulfobacter sp. Next base: position 1,979 of record NZ_JBFXHE010000215.1, on the reverse strand, counting down.
AAAGATTCTCTTTGGGCATTAAGCAGACCCAGATAGATCCATGGGAAACCGTTGCCGAACGCTATGACGTGGGCAAGGAAATTTCCGGCGTCATCACCAACCTCACCGATTTCGGTGTGTTTGTAGAGCTTGAAGAAGGCATTGAAGGGCTGGTTCATGTATCTGAAATCAGCAAGGAAAATATCAAGAGCCCCAAAGATCATTATCAGATTGGCGAAACCATTACGGCCAAGGTAATGAATATCAATTCCGATGAAAGACGGATCGGCCTGTCCATCAAACGCCTGAACGAAGATGATGATGACAACAGATATCTTGAAGAAATTGCAAAAAGTTCCAAACCTGCCGCATCCGCATTTGGAGAGATGCTGAGAAGCAACATTCAGGAAAAACTGGAAGCGGAGAAAAAAGAAAACGAGTAATCCCTGTCTAACAGGCAGTAGCAGGATTGCAATTTTTTAAGTTTTGAAGGCCGGACAGATCCTCTAAACAGGGACATCCGGCCTTTTCAGTTCCAATCAAAATTAAGGAAGAATCCCTTATGTTTGCTAGACGCCATCCTTTTTTGTTTTTTCTTTGTGTTATCTGTGCCTGCTTTACCTTAGGGTTGCTTGCCCTCTCCGGTGTTGCCGTGCTGGGTGCTATTGCCGTGAACAGTGAGATCAGCGGTGCCATCGCCTCATCCCGGGGTAATATCGGCGTGGTTGAGGTGACGGGTCCTATTCTATCTTCAAAAAAAATTATTAAAGATATTCAAGGTTTCAAGGATGATGACACCATTAAGGCGATTATTTTAAGGGTTGACAGTCCCGGCGGTGGAATCGGGCCTTCCCAGGAAATCTACCGGGAACTTTTGAAGACCCGTGATGCAAAAACCGTGATTGCCTCCATGGGTTCTGTTGCAGCCTCAGGAGGGTATTATATTGCGTGCGCAACCCAGGGTATTGTTGCAAATTCGGGCACCATCACGGGTTCCATCGGCGTAATCATGGAGTATGCCAATCTTGAACAGATTGCTAAAAAAATCGGGATCTCTCCTGTGGTAATAAAAAGCGGTGAATATAAGGACATGGGATCCCCCACGAGAGAGCTTAAAGAGAGTGAAAAACAGCTGTTTCAAAATCTTGTGGATGAACTGCATGCTCAGTTCGTATCCGATGCGGCTGCAGCCAGGAATATGGAAACCGATGCCATGGCCAAACTGGCTGACGGCAGGGTTTATACCGGACAGACCGCCATGAAACTTAAGCTTGTTGATCGTATCGGCAACATGGATGATGCTGTGCAGTGGGCCGGACAGATGGCCGGCATTGAAGGTGAACTGACCCCTGTTTATCCCAAAGAGGATAAAATAACCCTGTTCAGAAGACTGGCCGAAACCCTGCTTCAGGATGTTAATTGGGGCAGCAGTCTGTCCGAATCCTTCAGGTATGTTTTCAACTAAGAACGAATCTACTCAAAAATATCAACCTCGCCTGCACCGTGCCTGATTACCTCTGGCTCGTCCTCAACCAAGGAGATTACGGAAGAGGGGATGTTCGGCACAGGACCTCCATCCAGAACCATGTCTATCCTTGCGTCGAAATAATCATGGAGTAGGGATGCATCTTCAAACACTTTGCCGTCAGGGTCTGTGGCCGAGGTTGAAATAATGGGGTTTCCCAGTTGCAGGGCAAGGTTGATGGCGATTTGATTGGCCGGGACTCTGATGCCTGCGGTTTTTCTTTTTGTCAGCATAATTTTGGGCACCATCTTTGATCCGGTCAGAATAAAGGTATAAGGACCGGGCAGCAAACGTTTCATGTGGCGATAGGCTATATTGGAGACCTTGGCATAGTCGGCAATATTTTTTAGATCCGGGCAGATGAAGCTGAAAGGCTTGGTTTTATCCCGTTGTTTGATCTGGTATATTTTTTCAATTGCCTTTTTGTTCATGATATCACAGCCGATACCGTAAAAGGTGTCTGTGGGATAGGCGA